>JAAZOA010000079.1 GCA_012798055.1 Syntrophomonadaceae bacterium
ACGATGAGGGAAGCAGCCGCATAGTCCCAGGGCTCGAGCCGCATTTCGAAAAACAGCTCGCACCGGCCAGCGGCAACGTAGCACAGGTCCAGGGCTGCCGACCCGCTCCTGCGCACATCCAGGGAGTTCAGGTGGAGCAGCTTGGCCAGGGCAAATGTCTCATCTACCCGGGACTTGTCGTGGGGCGAAGTCCCGAAAAGCACGATCCCCTCCGGCAAACCGCGTTCGCTGGCCCGGATAGGCCTGCCGTTCAGAAATGCCCCCTGCCCGGCCTGGGCATAAAACAGTTCATCCAGGTAGGGGTTCAAAACCAGTCCTAGAACCAGCCGACCCGCATAAGCCAGGCCCACCGAAACCGAGCTGTGATGATAATCCCGGACAAAATTGGCCGTCCCGTCGATTGGGTCGACCAGGAAACAATAACCGGCATTCCCCCCGGTATTGACGCCCTTTTCCTCGCCGATGAAACCGGCCTCCGGCAAAAGACTGCGCAGTTCCTGGAAGAGCATGTCCTGCACGGCAAAATCGTAATAGGTCACCAGGTCTCCCGGGCTGGATTTAGCCTCGATGACCATCGCGTCATGGTCCGCCCCGCGGATAATATCACCGGCCCTGCGCATAATCAAGGCCATTTTCTCGAGCATCTCGTTTGGCCCCCCATACTGTGTTCGTTTCTGGTCCGCTACTTAATCTTACCGAATTGCCTGGAAATCGCAAAGTGCCAATTTGGGCGGATATAGTTAGCCAATCAGCCATCCGCGGCTTATAATGTGATTATGATCACGGGGATCGATTCCGTAACTTCCCCCCCCCAATATATTTAGGAAGAGGATGGTTGTGTGCTCGGGAAAAGAAACAAAATATTTTTCATATCCCTTCTAGCCTTTTTAGGTCTCCTTACCGCCGGGCTGCCAGCAGCTCATGCTCAGGCAGCCACCGCCAGCATCACCGCCAGTGTGGTCAATGTGCGTTCCGGTCCAGGTACCGCCTATCAGATCATTGGCAAAGTAAATGCAGAAAGCCTGGTCACCATCCTGGACATCGAGTCGGGCTGGGCCAAGATACGCTCCGGGGAACTGCAGGGCTGGGTCAATGATGATTTCCTGGCAGTTGAAGAACAGGAACCGCCTGATGCAGCCGTCCCGCAGGTCATCCTCAACGGTAAGCCGGTCTCATTTACGGTCAGCCCCCGCATGGTCAATAACCGGCTCCTGGTGCCCTTGCGGTCGGTGTTCGAGGCTATAGGCTCCACCATCAAGTGGGACCAGGCCACTCAAACCGCCAGCATCGCCCGCCATAACCTGGCCATCATGCTGCCCATCAATTCGACCACGGCCACGGTAAACGGCAAGGCCTGGAAATTGGACGTGCCCGCCCAGGTAGCCCAGCAGCAAATCCTGGTACCTTTGCGGTTTGTGGCAGAGTCTCTGGGCGGCTGCGTGGGATGGGACTCCGATATCAACACTGTCTATATCACCGCCCCGGCCGCCGGCGGGGCCAAGCCCCTGGCCGTCGAAGCGGGCTCAGCCAAAGTCAACCTGCGCAGCGGACCTGGGCTCAATTACAGCGTCACCGGTTCCGCCCTGTCAGGTGAAACCCTGCCCATTCTGGATGAGGAGAACGGCTTTTTCAAAGTCAAACGCCAGGGGACGGAAGCCTGGGTAGCCAGCTGGGTGGTAAATGTGGTCTGGGGATATAATGTGGAGTGGAAGCCCGGGATGATGGATTAAGCCTCAAATATGAGCCCGAAATTGCCGAACTGCCTTAGGAGGAGTACGCATGATGTTGTTGACACCCCGGTCGGAAATAGAGTCCAGGATCAGCAAGTTGCAGCAGGAGATGGCCAGAACCGGCTGCGAAGGAGCCATAATCCTTCAGAACAGTGACCTGTATTATTTCACCGGCACAGTCCAGAACTCGCAGCTTTACGTTCCGGCTCAAGGACAGCCGGTCCTGGCGGTGCGCAAGAGTTATAGCCGGGCCCTGCAGGAATCGCCTTTGGCCAACATCGTCCAGATGAAAAGCCCCAAGGAATTCGCGGCTATCCTGATCTCCCTGGGCCATGGCCTTCCCTCCCGGATCGGTCTCGAGCTGGATGTGCTTCCCTACAACCGGGTGCTTGACCTGCAGAAGCAATTCCCCCAGGCTAGTTGGCTGGACATAAGTCCTGCCATCAGAGCCATACGTATGGTCAAATCACCGTATGAAGTGGAGCTGGTCCGGGATAGCTTGCGGGTCCTGGACCAGGGGTTCCAGGAGGTACCCCGGGTACTCAGAGAGGGGATGCTGGAATTTGAACTGGCCAGCTATTTCGAATCCGCCTTGCGCCGGGCGGGCATGTCGGGCAGTTCAAGGATGCGGGCCTTCAACCAGGATTTCACCATGAGCGCGATCTGTTCAGGAAGCAGCGGCGCCTACTCCAGCGGAGTGGAGGGCTCAATTGGCGGGGCGGGCCTTTGCCCAGCCTATCCCATGGGGGCCAGCCGCAAAGCCATCCTCCGCGGTGAGCCGGTCATCGTTGACTTCGCTCCCATTGTAAATGGCTATACCGGGGACCAGACCAGGGTCTTCTGTATCGGCGAATTGGATCCCAAAATGGTCAAAGCCCACCAGGACGCCCTGTTTATCAACCAGGAGATATTGAACCTGTTGAAACCTGGGGTATTGGCGGAAGAGGCTTATTTCCTGGGAGTCAGGCTAGCCGCGGAGATGGGCTACGAGGAGAATTTCCTGGGCTACCGGGATGACCGGGTCCGTTTCATCGGGCACGGGGTAGGCCTGGACACCGATGAGCTCCCGGTTTTCGCCCCGGGCTGCAAAATCCCGATGCAAACCGGCATGACCTTTGCTCTTGAGCCCAAGTTCGTGTTTCCCGAAGGGGCCATCGGCACCGAAAACACCTATGTCATGACCGAGCATGGCCCGGAGAACCTCAGTATAACCCCGGAGGAGATCACTTATATCGAATGACGGATCAGGAATGGGTGGTTGAAATGTAAGATTTCAGGTAGTCGAAGTCATTGATCATGATCAGCACGGTAGCGATTATATATTTCCGGTATCTATCCGTGATTTGACGATTTATCTGGTATTTTCCCTCCAGCACCTTGTTGGGCAGCAGCTTATGCTCCAGGAGGTACTGGCACAATTCCCGGTCATGGGCGATCATCATAGCCGCCTGTTGAGCCTCCAGCCTGGTCTTTTTCTGGCGGGGACAAACCTGGGCCAACTGCTGGAAGTCTATCTTGAATCC
>JAAZOA010000080.1 GCA_012798055.1 Syntrophomonadaceae bacterium
AAGATCAATCTTATCCTTGACAAAATCCTCAAAATACAGAGTCATGGTATCCTCCTTAACGACCCTGATCTTAATTTAAACGGTCAATGTTTTGTACTCCTTTGGCCACGGCCAGATTCTTGATGACCTCCTCGATGCTCATTTCCGGCGGCAAACTCAACAGCAATTCAACCTCCAGCTGATTGTCTTCCAAGCGGTTGAGGCTTATATTCTTGATCAACACCCCGAGTTCACCCAGCATTGAGCCTATGATACCTACCTGGCCCGGTTCATCGTTCACAACCAGCACCAGTCCCTTGTATACCCGGGTGCCGGTGAAATATTCCTCGAATTTGGCAAAGTAAATCAAGACAAATAAGATCAAGCCAGTGGTTACGATAGCCGGGACATACATCCCGGCGCCTACTGCCAGACCGATACAGGCTACACCCCAGAGACCTGCCGCAGTAGTCAAGCCCCTAACCGTAGCTCCTTCTTTCATTATCGTACCGGCGCCCAGAAATCCTATCCCGCTGACCACCTGGGCGGCAATCCTGCCCGGATCGGCGTTGACGTTCTGATAATACTGAAAATACATATCCAGGGAAACCACCATGGCCAGTGCAGAACCAACGCAAACCAGGGTATAAGTCCTGAATCCAGCCGGGCGGTTCAAACTCTCCCGCTCAATGCCGATCAGTCCACCCAATATACATGCCAGGGTCAGTTTCAAAATAATTTCCCATGTCGACATCGAGTCACCTACTCCGCCTATTTTGTGGTTGACAGCTGTGGGCCGATGATCTCCCGGACTTTTGCAGATATACCCTCGATGGGTATGAACCGAGAGCCTCCTTCCCATCTTTTCTTCACTTCCACCTGGTTTTCCTGCAATGCTTTGGGTCCGATAGTGATTTTGCTCGGTATGCCTATCAAGTCGGCGTCCTTGAACTTGACACCGGCTCTCTCGTCCCGGTCGTCAAGAATTACCTCCCAGCCCTCCGAAGACAACTGCCGGTAGATGTCCTCCGCCGCCTGCATTTGGTCGGCTTTTTTGGCATTTACCGGGATGATGATGATCTGGTAGGGGGCGATCGGAAGCGGCCATATGATGCCATCACTGTCATTGTTCTGCTCAACCGCGGCCGCCATGGTGCGAGAAATGCCGATGCCATAGCACCCCATGACCATAGGCTTTTCTTCGCCGGCCGCGTTGCGGTAGGTGGCCTCCAAGGCGTCTGAATATTTAGTGCCCAGTTTGAATATATGCCCTACCTCTATCCCCCTGAGGGCCGCCAGCGTCCCGCCGCAAACCGGGCATAAATCCCCGGCCACCGCATTACGCAGGTCAAAGACCCCGTCGGGAACAAAATCCCGTCCCGGATTGACATTGATGAAATGGTAGTCGTCCTGGTTGGCTCCGCAACTGAAGTTGGCCATCCGGGCCACCTCCTGGTCCATATAGACTCTGGCCCCCAGTTGAACCGGCCCCAGAGAGCCAAAACCGGCTCCACACTGCTGGCGCACCATGTTTTCATCGGCCATGAACAATTGGTTGCATTTAAGGGCATTCTTGAGTTTAATTTCATTAACATCCCGGTCACCCCTCATTACCACAGCTGCCAGCTCTCCATCGGCCCAGTACATCAGGGTTTTGACCTGCCGGTTTTCAGGAATCCCCAAGCTTACCACCAGGTCCTGTATGGTCCGCAGGCCAGGGGTATGAATCTTTTCCCTGGGTTTCAGGTCCTCTGCCGGGGCAACATCTGCCGGGGTATAGCATTCGGCCTTTTCCACATTGGCTGCGTAGTCGCACCTATCGCAATAAAGAACCGTGCATTCTCCGCTTTCGGCCAGCACCATGAATTCGTGGCTCTCGTTGCCGCCGATGGCTCCGCTGTCAGCCTCCACTACCCGGTATTTCAAGTTCAATCGGTCATAAATATTGCAGTACGCGGCATACATCTTCTGGTAAGCAATGCTTAAACCGGCATCATCCTCATCAAATGAATACAAGTCCTTCATTATGAATTCCCGGCCCCTCATCAATCCGAAGCGTGGGCGGATCTCATCCCGGTATTTGTTTTGAATCTGGTATAACATCAGGGGCAACTGGCGATATGAGTGTACTTCGGCATTTACCAGGGTAGTGATTATCTCCTCATGGGTGGGACCCAGGGCGAAATCCCGCTTATGACGGTCCTGGAGGCGGAACATCTCGTCGCCGTATACCGACCAGCGTCCAGATTTCTCCCACAATTCACGAGGCTGAATAATCGGCATCAGCACTTCCTGGCCACCAGCTTTGTCCATCTCTTCACGCACTATGGTCTCGATTTTCCTCAGTACCCGCCTGGCAAGGGGCAGGTAACTGTAAACCCCCGCTGAGGTCTTCCTGATAAATCCTGCCCTGAGCAGCAACTTGTGGCTGACTATTTCGGCCTCACTGGGCACCTCTCTCAGAGTGGGATAAAACAAATGGGATGCCTTCAATTTCCTTCCTCCTTATCCGTGACTGCTGGTCGGATCAACTCGCTGCCTGCCAAGTGATCAGGCTGGTCGATTTATCCCCGTCATGATTTGAACCGGTCGATTTCTGCCATGAGGTTCTGAACCAATTCGCCTTCCGGGATTTTCCTCACAATTTCTCCTTTGCGGAACAACAGCCCGAATCCCCTGCCTCCCGCAACGCCGATATCTGCATCCCGGGCTTCACCCGGGCCGTTTACCACACAACCCATAACCGCAACCTTCAAGGATTCACTCATGGGCCGCACCCGGCGGTCTATCTCCTCGGCCAGGCTTATCAGGTCGATCTCACAACGGCCGCAAGTGGGGCAGGATATCAACTCCACCCCCCGCTGGCGCAACTCCAAAATGCGCAGCAATTCATAGGCAGCCAATACTTCTTCAAGTGGGTCGGCAGTCAGGGAAAAACGGATCGTATCCCCTATTCCTTCATATAGTAACATACCTATTCCCAGCGCGGATTTGATCAGGGCCCGGTCCTTGGTCCCGGCCTCGGTGATTCCAAGGTGCAAGGGATAATCGACAGCAGCGGCCATACGGCGATATGCTGCCAGGCTCATCAGTACCGAAGATGATTTCAAGGAGATCTTGATTT
This sequence comes from Syntrophomonadaceae bacterium, assembly GCA_012798055.1. Lineage (GTDB taxonomy): Bacteria > Bacillota > Syntrophomonadia > Syntrophomonadales > Syntrophomonadaceae > PHAA01. The sequence continues at coordinate 3,104 of JAAZOA010000080.1, forward strand.
CATGGAAATCCAGATCCTGCAATATCTTGACATTTTCCAAGGCACTCTCTACCATGGCTTCGGCACATACCGCGCCGTAGCGTTCCAGGATGCGCTTGTCTAGGGAGCCCGCATTGACCCCGATCCGGATGGGAACGTGTCTCTCCTTGCAGGCTGAAACGACTTCATTCACTTTCCTGCGCTCTCCTATATTGCCCGGATTGATCCTCAGACCATCGGCCCCTGCTGCCAGGCTCTGCAAAGCCAAGCGATGATCGAAATGAATGTCCGCAACCAGGGGGATCGCGATATTCTGTTTGATCACCTTGATGGCATCAGCAGCCTCCTGGTCTAGGACTGCTACGCGAATAATCTCGCAACCGGCCTCTTCCAGCCTATTGATCTGAGCCACTGTAGCCCGCACATCACGGGTATCGGTGTTGGTCATGGATTGGACCGCGATAGGATTGGCTCCACCTATCTCCACATTGCCTAGCTTGATGGTCCTCGTATTGCGGCGCATGTCATCACCCTCTGATAAGTCTGACCAGGTCGTTATAAGTGGCAAAAATAATGATTAGAATCAGGAATATGAACCCCAGCCAGTGGATCATGCCTTCTTTATCAGGATCCAAAGGTCTGCGGCGCACAGATTCCACCAGGGCGAAAACAATTTTGCTGCCATCCAGGGCTGGAATCGGCAACAGGTTGATGATGCCCAGATTGATGCTCAGAAAGGCGGTGAAACTCAATAAATAGATCATACCGCCTTGTGCAGCTTCACCTACCATTCTGGTAATCCCTACCGGTCCCGCCAATTCGGTGGGGGCAACCGCCCCGGTGAAGAGTTGCCCCAGCCCCCCCAGCAGCAAGGCGGTAGTATCGTAAGTCTGGATAAAACCTAGTTTAATGGCATCCACCACATTTTGCCGGACATATTGCAGCTGCGGGTAAACGCCTATTATAGGATTCCCGGCTTGTTCATCAAACACCGGCTCCACGGTATAGACGGCCCTACTGCCGTCCCTTTCGACCAGCAATTGCATCGTGGTCCCGGTTTCATTGCTGTGGATCATGCCCACGAATTCGTTCCAACTGGTGACAGGGACATTGTTGACTTGCAGTATGCGGTCCCCGGCCTGTAAACCTGCGCTGGCTGCCGGCTTGTCGTTCACCAATTCTCCTATCACTGCTTCGGGAGATGCTTGGGGAACGCCTATGACCGCAAAGGTATAAATGAAAATTAGGACAGCCAGGACAAAATTCATGAACGGGCCGGAAAATGCCACCCCAGCTTTTTCCCAGGGTCTGCGGTTGTTGTAGCCATCCGGTTCGTTCATGTCACCGGGTTCTTCCCCGGCCATGCGTACAAATCCCCCCATGGGTATCAGCCTGAGGGAATACTCGACCCCGTTCTTGCGCGTGGAATAGAGCTTGCGGCCAAAACCCAGGCTGAATTCGTGCACCGGGATGCCAATGCGGCGGGCTACGATGAAATGTCCCCATTCGTGAACCAGGATCAGCACCGCCAGTATAATCAGAGCTGTGATAATGGTCATTTAGAGTCCCCCTTGGTGATCAATTTTGAGCAGAAATCGCGGGCCCATTGGTCTGAAGCCATTATTTCCTCGAGCCCAGGTGAGGCCGAAGGTTGGTGATTATCCATCACTGTATGGATCAGTCGAGCTATATCCAGGAATCCCAGCCGGCGGTTGAGAAACCCATGTACCGCTACTTCATTGGCGGCATTCATAACTGCCGGCATGGTTCCTCCCAGTCGACCCGCCTCGTAGGCGGTGGCTAACAAGGGAAATCGCTTGATATCAGGCTTGCGAAAATGTATAGATTCCAGAGTGCAGAAATCCAGAGCTGGGGCAGGCGACTCCAACCGCTGCGGATAGGTCAAGGCATATTGAATCGGGATACGCATGTCCGCTACCCCCAGGTGGGCCAAAAAGGACCCGTCCACTAATTCTACCATGGAATGGATTACACTTTCCGGTTGCACCAGGACCTTGATATGGTCGTACTCTACCCCAAAAAGATGGTGAGCCTCTATCACTTCCAACCCTTTATTCATCATCGTTGCGGAATCGACGGTAATCTTGGGCCCCATCTTCCAATTGGGGTGCTGGAGGGCCATTTCTACGGTGACCATGGCCAATTGCTCACTTACAAAGTCTCGAAATGGCCCTCCGGATGCTGTCAGCCAGAGGTTTCTCAAAGCGGCATGTTCCCCGGCCAGACACTGGAAAATCGCGGAATGCTCACTGTCTACCGGGATTATCTGGGCGCCTTGCTTTTGCGCCAGGTCCATGACCAGATCGCCGGCTGCCACCAGGGTCTCTTTGTTGGCCAGGGCTATCCTCTTTCCCTGGGCGATTGCAGCCAGGGTCGGTTTGATCCCAACGGCTCCACTCAATGCCGTCACTACTATATCTGCATCTGGCCGCGCTGCCATCTCACACATACCCTCTATCCCCATCAACAGATGGGTTTTTCCCTCCAGCCTGGATTTGAGGGCATCGTAACAGCTGTCGTCCCCCAGTCCCGCTGCCTGGGGCTGATACCTGTGCACTTGTTGGGCCAAATGTTCGATTTCATCCCGGGCAGCCAGGCCCACTACCTGGAAGTGATCAGGATGCTGGTCCACCACTTGCAGGGCCTGCATCCCTATTGATCCCGTGGAACCGAGTATGACCAGTTTGAGAGGATCTTTCATGCTTATTTTTTCCTCCAATCCCACTTCTGCAACAAACCGGCACGGTAAAGCGCGATAAATATGACCACCACTACCGGCCCCGAAATCATGCCGGCTACGCCCCCTAATTGCAGACCTACATATAATGAAATCAGAGTGGCCAGGGGGTGGAGCCCGATGCTGTCTCCAACTATCTTGGGCTCGGCAAATTGCCTGACTAAAGTGATGAGCACATAGACGAACAGCAGGGCTATGGCCATGCTGGTATGGCCTGTGATGAATTCCCAAAGGATCCAGGGAATGAACACCGCCCCGGGACCAATGATAGGCAGAACATCCATTAGTCCGGTCAAAACGCCCAAGGTGAAAGCATACTCCACGCCTATAATCTTCAAAGACACCATGGTGAGTATCCCGGTTATGGATATGAGAATGCTATAGGCTTTGACAAAGCCGCTGAGGGCCTTCAGCAGGTCACTGATGACCCGGGTGGTCTGTTCCCTTTTGCTTTCCGGGAAACTGCCGACCACAAAGTGGCGAATCAGAGCCCGGTCCTTGGTGATCAA
>JAAZOA010000081.1 GCA_012798055.1 Syntrophomonadaceae bacterium
ATGTTGGCTGGTGCTTACATAGGTTTTGGAGCCAACCTGGCCACCAAGATCGGCTCTATGGAAGCATCCGGGACCTCTGGCGGACAGTTCCTGTTTGGCGCAGTGTTCTCCGTAGGTCTGATGATGGTAGTTATCGCCGGTTCCGAACTGTTCACCGGCAATGCCATGGCATGTTTCATTTCCGCCTGCAACGGCCAGGCCGGCTGGGGCGGACTGATGTACAACTGGGTAGTAGTCTACGTCGCTAACTTCGTTGGGTCCGTTCTCTTGGTTTATATCGTCTATCAAGGCGGATACTGGGTGGATCATTCCGCTGCAGCCACTGCCGGCATCAGCGCCATGGGCGTAAAAGCCCTGGGAATCGCCAAAGGCAAATTGACCCTGACCTGGATGCAGGCCTTCATGCGCGGCATCTGCTGTAACTGGTTGGTATGTCTGGCCGTCTGGATGGCTTTCGCTGCCAAAGACATCGTGGGCAAGATCTTCGCTATCTTCTTCCCCATCATGGCCTTCGTTTCCAGCGGCTTCGAGCACAGCGTGGCCAACATGTACTTCATCCCCATGGGCATCACCATCGCCAACGGCGCGCAGGCCAGTGTGGCTACTGCCCTGAAGATGACCCCCGAAGCGGTAGCAGCCCTGTTCAACTACCAGACCTTTGCGATCAACAACCTGGTGCCGGTAACCCTGGGCAACATCGTGGGCGGCTCCATCATGGTAGGTCTGGTATACTGGTACCTGTACCTGAAGAAATAGTCTTACCGCAACTGAATAATCGACACCCAGGGCTTCCGGTCTTGCCGGAAGCCTTTTTTGTGCCTGGCTGGCGATGCCTGCGATTAGGCGAACTTCAGAACCCAGGCGACTGAGACGGGCCTTGGCTATTGTGATATCATGAATAGGAGCCTGGCATAACAGGTGCCGTTATGGTTTTGCAGCGATCGGAGAAATAAAGCCGGGGGCAATCAATTCGGGGGATGCAGGATGCTAGTCGATAAGGTGGAAAGATTCATAACCAAGCACGGGCTGGTCAAACCAGGAGATAAGGTATTGCTGGCTGTTTCCGGGGGACCGGATTCCATGTGCCTCCTTCATCTGCTGCACCGCCTGGGGCCTAAGCTTGATTTGGAAATGGCCGCGGTCCACTTGAACCACGGCTTGCGGGCTGAAGCCGGGTCGGAGGAAGCCCTGGTCCGGGAACACTGCCGCCACCTGGGCCTGGCTTTTTACAGCCGCCAGGTCCAGGTGGACCAATTGGCGAGGGAATGGAAGACCTCTCTGGAAGATGCCGGGCGCCGGGCCCGCTACAGCTACTTCGCCGAAGTGGCCCAAGCCTTTGGTTTTTTAAGAATCGCAACCGCCCATCACTATGATGACGTAGCTGAAACCGTGCTCCTGCACCTCCTGCGGGGCAGCGGGATCCGGGGCCTAAGGGGGATAATGCCGCTGAACGGTCCCCTGATTCGCCCCCTCCTCGGAGTCACCAAGGCGGAAATCCTGGCTTACGCAGAGGAAAAGAACCTCTCTTATTGCCTGGATCCCAGCAATACTCATCTTGAATTCGTCCGCAACCGCATCCGCCACCACCTGATACCCTGCCTGCAGCGGGAATACAATCCCCGCATTGTAGAGGCGCTCAACAACCTGGCGGGCATTGCCCAGGCAGAGGATGAGGCCATGGAGAAGGAGATCGACCGTTATTGGCCCGGGCTGTGCCTGGAAGAGGAGCCCGGACTGCTGGTTTTGAGCTTGGCAGGATGGGCAGACCTCCACCTTGCATACAGGCGGCGCATCGTCCGCCGGGCTCTCGAGCTGGTGGCCGGCCAGGCTCCCTGGAGTCAGGGCGATGTAGAAAAAGTGATGGAACTGGAGCGCAAGAGCGGGTCCTCCTGTACCCTGCATCTAAAAAAAGGGGTCCGGATCACCAGAGGCTATGATAGAATTATATTTACGACCCAAACGGCATTGCCGACGGAGTTCAGGGAACAGGTACCTATCCCGGGCGAGATCCGAATTCCCCCGGCTGGGGTTTCACTCAGCCTGGCCAGGGTGGAGCGCCAGCATTACCGACCCCGGCCTGGAGATATGGTGCTTGACCTGGACCGGCTGCCCGCGCAGCTCTGGCTGCGCTCACGCCAGGCAGGGGATGTTTTTCGCCCTCCGGGTATGCAGGGCAGCAAGAAACTCAAAAAATGGCTAATCGACAACAAGATCCCCGCTGCTGATCGCAGCCGAATTCCGCTGCTGGCCGGTGACGGTACTGAGATATATGCGATCTGGGGCTATGCGGTCAGCAGGCTGGCAGCTGTAGACCGGGGAACAGTTAACCTGCTGGTCCTCAGCCAGTGCGCCGACTAGTTTGGCCAGGTTAAACGGGGGCTGGTCTAACGAAGCCCTGAGGGCGGCCGTCCTTGAAAATCCGGGGCGCTTGTGCTACACTGAACCAGAATTTACCGTCCTACCTGTCAGATCAGGGGCGGCGTGCAAAAATAGGAGGAAGACTTTTGGATAGGACCCTGAAAAACATCGCCATTTATATATTGATAGTCCTGTTGGCCCTGGCGGCGGTCAAGATGACCTCGGCTCCGGAAATCAAAGCCCAGGAACTGACCTATTCGCAATTCTATGCCAAGGTGCAGGCTGGAGAGGTTGTTGCCGCTACCGCTGAAGTCGACGAACTGGTCTACAATATCAACGCCGACCTGACCAACGGTGCCAAGGTCACTGTCACGGCCCCGAAGGAGAGCGACATCATCAAGGTGATGCAAGATAAGGGGGTAGCGGTTGACACCCCGGTGGTGCCGCCTCCTGCCTGGTGGGTGACCATGCTCTCCACCCTCTTCCCGATTTTGATTCTCATCGTGGTCTTGATCTTTTTGATGAACCAAACCCAGGGAGGCGGCAGCAAGGTCATGCAGTTCGGCCGCAGCAAGGCCAGGCTGATGACCGGCGAGGAAGTCAAGACCACATTCAAGGACGTAGCCGGGGCTGAAGAGGCCAAGGAAGAGATGGTTGAGGTGGTGGAATTCCTGAAAAACCCCCAGAAGTTTGTCAAGATGGGGGCCAAGATTCCCCGCGGGGTATTGCTGTTCGGGGCCCCGGGCACCGGTAAAACCCTGATGGCCAAAGCTGTGGCCGGGGAAGCCGGGGTGCCTTTCTTTTCCATAAGTGGTTCCGATTTTGTGGAGATGTTTGTGGGGGTAGGAGCCGCCCGGGTAAGGGACTTGTTCGAAACCGCCAAGAAAAACGCCCCCTGTATAGTGTTCATAGACGAGATCGATGCTGTGGGCCGCCAGCGCGGCGCCGGACTGGGCGGGGGCCATGATGAAAGGGAACAGACCCTGAACCAGCTGCTGGTGGAGATGGATGGTTTCACCCACAATGACAGCATCATCGTCATGGCGGCAACCAACCGCCCCGATATCCTGGATCCTGCCCTGCTCAGACCGGGGCGTTTCGATCGGCACATCCTGATCGACCGGCCGGATGTGAAGGGGCGGGAAGCCATTCTGAAAGTGCATATCAAGGGCAAACCCCTGGCCGATGATGTGAACCTGGAGATCCTGGCCAAACGTACCCCCGGATTCACCGGGGCCGACCTGGCCAACATGGTCAACGAAGCGGCCCTGCTCACCGCCCGGCGGGACAAGCCCCTGATCGGCATGGAAGAACTGGAAGAATCCATCGAGCGGGTCATAGCCGGACCGGAAAAGAAGACCCGGGTCATCTCCGAAAAGGAAAAACGCTTGGTAGCCTACCACGAGGCGGGTCATGCCATTGTGGCCTATAACCTGCCCAATACCGATAAACTGCACAAGATATCCATCATCCCCCGGGGCCGGGCGGGCGGATATACCCTGCTGCTGCCGGAAGAAGACCGCAACTACGTGACCCGTTCCTATATGCTGGACGAAGTCACGACCCTCCTGGGGGGGCGGGTGGCCGAAGCCATGGTGCTCAAGGATATTTCCACCGGTGCCCAGAACGACCTGGAGAGGGCCAGCAACATCCTGCGCAAGATGATCACCGAATACGGCATGAGCGAAGAACTGGGGCCTCTGACCTACGGGCACAAAAGCGAAGAGGTTTTCCTGGGCCGTGACATCAGCCGGGACCGCAATTATTCTGATGCCATAGCCTATGCTATCGATAAGGAAGCCAGCCAGTACATGGAGGACTGCTACAACCGGGCCGAAGAAATCCTGACCGCCAACCTGGATAACCTGCATAAAGTGGCGGAAATACTCATTGATAAAGAGACCATCGATGCCGAAGTGTTCGAGCAGGTGATGACCGGCAAGTATCAAGAGGCACCGCCCGCGGAGAGCGGAGCAACCGACAACCCGGTCCAAGCCTGAGAGATTATTCCGACCTGGTCGATCCCTGATGCGTGAACAATCCGGATAATTGATTTATGACGGGGGCAGGCATTTGAATAGGATGGCTAGCCAGTATATCAGTATAGCGGGAGTTCCGTGGGCGGGTATTACCTGTCCAGACCGATGCTCCCGGGGAAATTAAAATGCCCGGGCACCATGCGGTGCTGGTCCATGACCAGCTGGAGGCCAGGCGTTTCCTGGAAGAGATAGGTTCCACCCCGATGGGGGTGGGCTTTATGGTGCCCAAGGCAGTATTTAAATGCATCAAACTAAAAAACATCCCCGCCCGGGCGGCGAACATCCTGAAACAGGAGATGCTGGCCAATGGCGGGGAAGCAGCGGTAGGTCACAATGCAGCTCGCTGCGAGGGTACCACCGACATGCTCCTGATGGGAACCCTCAAGCAGTACCGGCGCCTGATCGCCAAACTGAGACTGCAGCCTTTCGGTCTCAAAGCCGTGGCTGCTGAGATCAAGGCCATACTGGCCAACCTGGAGATTGAAACCTGGCAGGTGCCCCTGGCCCAGGGCAAGGTCCTGGAACTGGGGAAGCGCAGCCTGGTCATGGGGATACTTAATGTAACGCCCGATTCCTTTTCGGATGGGGGGCGTTTTTTTGCGCCCGCGGCGGCAGTCGAGCATGCCTTGCAGATGGCGGCTGATGGGGCCGATATTATCGATGTGGGCGGGGCTTCCTCCCGTCCGGGTTCGCAGATGGTGGATGAGGCCGAGGAATTGCGCCGGGTCTTGCCGGTAGTGGAGAGGCTTTCGGCCCTGGGACTGACCATAGCTGTTGATACCTTCCGGGCAGGAGTCGCCCAAGCGGCCCTCGAAGCCGGGGCTCACCTCATCAACGACATCGGTGGACTCGCTATGGATCGGGGCTTGCTGCCGGTGCTGGTCAAATGGCAGGCGCCGGTGGTCTTGATGCACAACCGCCTGCAGATCAGGCAGGATGAGCCATACACCGACTTGATCGCCGATATAATCCGGGAACTGCAGTCGGCCATGGAACAGGCTGCTGCAGCAGGGCTGGGGCCTGAACGCATCCTGATCGACCCGGGGCTGGGTTTCGGCAAGAACCCTGCCCAGAACCTGGAAATCATAAGGCGTCTCCAGGATTTCCGCAGCCTGGGCAGGCCTATCCTTATCGGGGCCTCCCGCAAGCGCTTTATCGGCCACGCCCTGGACCTGGATACCTCCGAGCGCCTGGAAGGAAGCCTGGCGGCGGCGGTGATGGCGGTCATGAACGGTGCTGCGGTGGTAAGGGTGCATGATGTCAAGGAATCGGCCCGGGTGATGCGCATGACCGATGCAGTGAGGTGGAACCTTGGATAAGATAATCGCCAAAGGCTTGACCTTCTGGGCCTGTCATGGAGTGGGCCGGGAGGAGAAAATCCACCCCCAGAAGTTCATAGTTGACCTGGAGATGGGACTTGACCTGTCCCGGGCCGGCAACAGCGACCAGCTGGACCATACCGTCAATTACGACCAGGCCTGCCAACTGGTGGAACATATCATGTCCGGGAAGGTCTACAACCTCATCGAATCACTGGCTGAGGACATAGCCAGGCTGCTCCTGGACAACTTTATCCTCCTCCAGGAAGTGGAAGTGACCGTCTATAAGCCGGAGGCTCCGGTTGCGGCCGAATTCGAATATTTTGCGGTGAAAATCAAAAGATTTCGCAAATAAATTCTTGCCCTCGGGCGGTTATTATGCTAGCTTATAGGTGGAAAAATATATGATGCAAACAGTCTACCTGGGATTGGGATCAAATACGGGAGACCGGCAGGCCAACCTCGACCGGGCCAGGGCCTGCATCGAAGCTGTTGAGGGGATAACCATTACCCGGGTCTCATCCGTCTACCTTACCGCCCCCTGGGGCAAGACCGACCAGGAAGATTTTTTGAATCAGGTCATTGAGATAGAGACCGAACTTGAACCCTTGCTGCTGCTGCATAAGCTGCAGGAAATCGAAATCAAATTGGGACGCCAGCGCTATGAGCCGTGGGGTCCCCGGGTTATAGATCTGGATGTTCTCCTGTACGGAAGGGAGAGCATGACTTCGCAGGAATTGACTATTCCGCATCCTTTTATTTCGCAACGTTTGTTTGTCCTGGTACCGCTGCTGGAAATAGCGCCACAGCTGGTTTTTCCAGACGGTTCCACTGTGCAGGAGGTGTTGGCTAGAGCTGAGAGCCGACCAGACGGCAACATCATACAGAAACTATAGTCTTTAAGAAATCTCCCACCGGTGCTCCTTGGGAAGAACTGCTTGTATCCCTGGCGGAACAAGACGGCGATTAACATTGAGGGTCGAGTGCTTTTTTGACCCATTTTTTAAGGAGGTCAATATTGAAACAGAGGATCGGTATTATCGGGGCGGGAGTAGTAGGTACAGCTGTAGGGGTCATCCTAAATGCCAAAGGCTACGAGATTACGGGGGTATACGACCATAAAACCGAATCTACGCAGAAGCTGGTGGAGCGGATCGGATGCCCAGCACATTTGGACCCCTGCCAGGTATCTCGCTCGGCCGATATCGTGTTTATTACCACCAACGACACTGCCATCCAAGAGGTGGTAGAGATTGTCGCTGCTGGCGGGGCCTTCCGGGCCGGCCAGACAGTTGTGCATATGAGCGGAGCTGAAACGGCTGACATTCTAGGCAGAGCCAGGGAATTCGGAGCCCGGGCCCTGTCGGTCCACCCGCTGCAGTCCTTCGCCAACCTGGACGGGGCCCAGGAGAACCTGGCCGGGTCGGTTTTCAGTATCGAGGGTGATGAAGAGGCCCGGGCCACAGGGGAAGCCATTGTGGAGGCGCTGGGAGGCCAGTATTTCTTCATCGCCAAGGATGCCAAGCCCCTGTATCATGCCGGGGCCTGCGTGGCCTCCAATTACCTGGTCACCCTGTTGGATTTGGGAATAAAACTGCTGGCTGAGGCCGGCATACCTGAGGACAGGGCCGGTCAGGCCTTGATGCCACTGGTAAACGGGACCTTGAGAAATATCGGCAAAATAGGGATCCCTGCGGCACTGACCGGACCCATCGCCCGGGGAGATATAGCAACCGTGAACAAACACCTGGACCGCATGCGGCAGATGGCTCCGGAGCTGGTGCAGCTTTATGCGGTACTGGGTCTGTATACCGCGCCCCTGGCCGAGGCCAAGGGCTCCATTCGCGGGCCGATCCGGGAGGAATTGGAGGAGATTTTCCGCCGGGAACTGGGTCGGGGCGCAACGACAAGCTAAGGAGGAAACAAAACGATGGCAAGAACTTCGACGGCCAGCCTAAAAGCCAAGAGACTGAATCAGGAGAAAATAACCATGCTGACGGCTTATGATTTCTCCATGGCCAACATGGTGGACGAAGCCGGAATAGATATAATCCTGGTAGGTGATTCCCTGGGCATGGTGTTCCTGGGTTATGAAAACACCCTTTCGGTCACCATGGACGAAATGATCCATCATACCAAAACCGTATCCCGGGGCACCAAAAACGCCATGGTGGTAGGAGACATGCCCTTCCTCTCCTATCATATATCCATAGAGGAAGCGGTGCGCAATGCAGGGCGCTTCATCCAGGAGGGGGGCGCCCAAGCGGTCAAGCTGGAAGGCGGCCAGGAGCGCATCCCGGTGGTCAAGGCCATATTGGATGCCCAGATACCGGTGATGGCCCACATAGGGTTGACCCCCCAGTCGGTCCACGCTTTCGGGGGCTTCAAGGTGCAGGGCAAAGACCTGGAGACTGCGAAAAAATTGATCCGCGATGCCAAAGCCCTGGAAGAGGCGGGGGTGTTCTCCATAGTCCTGGAGGGAGTGCCCACCAAGCTGGCCAAACAGATCACTGAATCGGTGTCGATACCGACTATCGGCATAGGGGCAGGACAGTATTGTGACGGACAGGTACTGGTGATTAACGACATGCTGGGGATGTACAAAGGTCATATCCCCAAATTCGTCAAGAAATTTGCCAATTTGGAACCCCTGATCATGGAGGCCCTGAAAAATTACAAACAGGAAGTCGAAGCCGGCACCTTCCCGGCGGACGAGCATGGATTCACCATAAGCGACGAAGTACTGGAAAGACTATATTGATGGGTGGGGATGAGATGCAGACATTTACAACTGCCAGGGAAATGCAGGCCTGGTGCCAGGCCCAGAGGAAGGATGGGAAGACGATCGGGCTGGTCCCCACTATGGGGTATCTCCATGCCGGGCATATGTCCCTGGTCAAGGAAGCCCGGGCGACCTGCGACAGGGTGGTGGCCTCGATTTTCGTGAATCCTACCCAGTTCGGGGTGGGGGAGGATTTCGAATC
>JAAZOA010000012.1 GCA_012798055.1 Syntrophomonadaceae bacterium
TGGATTATGTAGTTACTGAATATGGAATAGCCAGCCTTAGAGGCCGTTCGGTCAGGGAGCGGGTCAACGAGCTGATCAACATAGCCCACCCCAATTTCCGCGATTACTTGCGCAGTGAAGCCAAGAGGAAACTGATCTGGTAGCTAGAGCCATTTGCGGCTCAGTATCGGTTAATCAGCTCCCTTTTGTGCCCGTAAAAGAAGGACTGAGCACTGTAATCCATACCAATGGGGGCTGCTAGGCGATGAGGTCGAGCTGAGGAATGAAACTCCTAACTCATGAGCGCCAACAGCTTGAGACAATAGCCGATTGCGCCCATACTTTCTGGTTTGCTTGCAGAGCTGCAGATTAACTGATGCCCTTGACTTTGGTCAGAAGTTCGGTTCGTGATTTAACCTGGACTTTGTCCAAAATATGAGATACATGCTTCTTTACGGTTGGGAGGCCTATATATAGTTGCGCCGCAATTTGCCTGTTTCCCAGCCCCTCCAGAAGCAGGAGGGCTACCTCCTTTTCCCGGCTAGTCAGCAAATACTTCTGAACGAGGTCGCCTCGTGAGACCTCCATTTTCCGGTCAGCTGGATCGTCCTGCTCTTTATGGATATTACTGCCGGCAGCCTGGATAAATTCATCTGGAGTTATAGACTCGCCCTTAATGATATGAAATCCACTGACGAATAACACTTCTATCGGCCGACCCCCATAGCTAAATTCGGTGTTAGCGATCCTATCGCAGAAATACTTGCATTTTCGATGAGCCTTTTTTTCATCCATATCAAAGGAGACATAAATGAATTCCAGTCCGCTGTAGCGAGCTGACCAATCCGCATCTTTTCGACAGCAGCGTTTGACAATGTTAGCGAAGGTTTTTATTATGTGGTCCCCTGCCTGGCGACCGTGCAAATCATTGATCCTTTCGAAATCAGTCAGTTTTAGAAAGAACAAAGCCAGGGGACGGTTTTGTTCCCTGGAAATATCTATATCCACCCGGAGTCGCTCATAAATGTAATTTTGGTTGTATATCCTGGCCAAAGCATCCCTGATAACAGAACCGTCCCTCTGCCGGATCAATTTTTCGATTTCTCCGATTTCCCGTCCTTCCAGATCAACAAATCCGTCCCGGGTCACATCTTTTATGAATTCGACTACCAGCCTGGCATTTCCGACCTCGATAGGCACAGCAATTGCCAGATAGACCTTGGTCTTGTCGTAAGCTATCTTCACCACAGTTCGGTTTTGATTCAAGGCTCGCATGGACACACAGTTGTCACAGGTGCGCTTGTTTTTCCAGAGGGCAAAACAATCCCCAGCCTGGACGGGGTACATTGTGCCGACGGTTTTGGGCTGAGATAGGACCTTTTTGGCAAACGGATCGACCACCCGGATCATGTCATAGATTTTGGCGTTAAGATTGAAATCATCCAGGGGTATCGGGGTAGGCAGTTCAATGCCCATTATTCTCCCTCCATGTCTAAGATGACCAAGCTCAGTCATTGGAATATCAAAGCAGTAATTACCACGGCCATTTCTAAAAAGTATACTTTGGTAGTTAGTGTCAATTGATGTTCGCAAAAACCATGGTAGCAAAGAGCTGAAGTCAAGCTACATTTAGTAGTTCTTCTTGGATTTGTTTTATGATTTCTGGTTTTATGTAACCGTGTCCAACGGTCCAGTCTTCACTATATTCAA
>JAAZOA010000013.1 GCA_012798055.1 Syntrophomonadaceae bacterium
CGATCGCTGTCAAGGCCCCGAACATGGAGGCATATACCATGCTGCGCAAGTGATTTGTGTCCCTAGTTTCCATGTGGTTATGCCCCTTCCGATTATATAGTCGATGTTGCCAGCTGATTCCGCACCCCTCACTAGTCAGTTGTCCGGATCGGAATTTCTGGCCAGAGAAGCCCCTGTTACCAACTATTATTCCGGCAGGCCATTGTTTTGTCAACCTCATTGTTTATTTAGGTTGACAATCTAACTGTCACTGGTGATTATGCTGGAGGTAAAAGGAATATCTCTCCGGACATGACCGTATGCGTGACTCCCTTTTCATCAAGCACCCATAAGAAACCGTTATGGTCAATATCTATGGCTTTGCCAACCAGCACACCATTGAGGTCATCCAGACGGACCCGTTTGCCTATTACCGAGGAAATCTTGCGGACCTTGTCCAGGATGGGGCTGAAGTCACCCGAGACAACCCTTCTGTATTCTCTTTCCAGGTAATAAAGCAGCCCTTGGACCAGTACCACCCGGGAACAGGTTTGGCCTAATTCCTTTCGGAGAGATGTAGCCGGGGTGCGGAAATCGTCAGGGAACTCCTCCACTTCATTATTGACATTGATGCCGATGCCGGTCACGATGTATTCTATCCCGTCCATATCGGTAACCGCTTCAGTCAATATCCCTGCCACCTTCCGCCCGTTGATGAGTATGTCATTGGGCCACTTGATCTGGGGCTCAAGCCCAAATTCTTCCTCCAGGGTTGTGGCCAAGGCTGCAGCTGCCACCATGGATAACCTCGATAAATCTTGCAATGGTATCCTGGGCCGCAGGATCAGCGATAGATACAGTCCCTCGCCTTCAGGGGAGTACCAGCTCCTGCCGCGGCGTCCGCGGCCTGCGCTCTGCTTATCAGCCACCACCACGGTTCCTTCCGGATAATTCTCAGCTGCCAATTTTCGCGCGTAGTTGTTGGTGGAGTCGATCTCCGTAAAATACAGGTAGTGCTCCTTGCCGAAACGAGCGGTTCCAAGACCAGGGAGGACTTCTTCAGGAGATACGATATCCGGAGCAGCAATGAATCGATAGCCTTTCTTAGTGGATGATTCGATCTGATAACCTGCCGTCTGCAGTTTCTTCAGTTCCTTCCAGATGGTGGTCCTGGATACATTCAGCTTTTCGCTCAAGGTTTCTCCCGACACCCATTCGCCTATATTCTCTCTTAATGTCGACAGGATTTCGGTGCGCAGATTCATCGCCTTCACTCCCGTTTTGTTAATGACTTTGTAACATTATAGCTAACAATACCTCTACAGGAAACCTCACCGGCGATGGTTACAGCTATCTTTTGAGCTCCGTCCGCTGGACATCAGTTGCCAGCCCTCGGATCTTCCCTTCTGTTTCTTTACATAAAATACAGGTGGGATATAATTTAAAAACATACATCAGCCAGTATTGGTTAGTGTCAATTGATGTTCGCAAAAACCATGGTAGCAAAGAGCTGAAGTCAAGCTACATTTAGTAGTTCTTCTTGGATTTGTTTTATGATTTCTGGTTTTATGTAACCGTGTCCAACGGTCCAGTCTTCACTATATTCAA
>JAAZOA010000082.1 GCA_012798055.1 Syntrophomonadaceae bacterium
CAGGAAAAAGAGAAAGAGATCGATAAGACTCAACAGGATCTGCAGATGATTGTTACCCAGCAGCTTAAGGAGTTGGAACGTCTTTCGGGCTTGAGTACTGAGGCAGCCAAAGAATTGCTTCTGCATAATGTGGAACAACAGATCCGCCAAGAAACGGCGGTTATGATCAGGACACTAGAGAGTGAAGCCAAAGAAGAGGCCGAAAAGAGAGCCAAAGGGATCATATCCCTGGCTATTCAAAAATGTGCTGCTGATGTAGTATCCGAGACTACAGTATCGGTGGTGCCCCTGCCCAATGACGAAATGAAGGGGAGGATCATCGGCCGGGAAGGTCGCAACATACGTACCTTCGAAACCCTATCCGGTGTAGATTTGATAATCGACGACACTCCGGAAGCAGTCATCTTGTCTTCCTTCGACCCAGTGAGGAGGGAAATCGCCCGGGTAGCCCTGGAAAGCCTGGTGTCAGATGGGAGAATCCACCCGGCCAGGATCGAAGAGATGATCGAAAAGGCCAAAAACCAGATCGATCAGCAGTTGAGAGAAATCGGTGAACAGTCAGCCTTTGAAGTGGGGGTCCACGGTCTCCATCCCGAGATCATAAAACTCTTGGGCCGTTTGAGGTACAGGACCAGTTACGGGCAGAATGTCCTCAAGCATTCTATTGAAGTCTCGCATCTGGCCGGAGTCATGGCTGCTGAATTGGGTGCCGACATCATGCTGGCCAAAAGAGCCGGTCTGCTCCACGATATCGGCAAGGCGGTGGATCATGAAGTGGTCGGGCCGCATGTGGAAATAGGAGTAGATCTGGCTAAGAAGTACCGCGAGAGCAAAGAAGTCATTCATGGGATCGAGGCCCACCACGGTGACGTGGAGCCCCAGACCATCGAAGCGATCCTGGTGCAAGCCGCCGATGCCATATCAGCTTCCCGACCCGGAGCAAGAAGGGAAACCCTGGAAACCTATATCAAGCGGTTGGAAAAATTGGAGAATCTGGCCAATACGTTTGCCGGAGTCGACAAGTCATACGCCATCCAGGCGGGTAGAGAGATCAGGATCATTGTCAAACCTGAAGAAATCGATGACCTGGCGACTATAACCCTGGTTAAAGAAATTGCCCGCAAGATCGAACAGGAACTTGACTATCCTGGACAGATAAAAGTAATAGTGATCCGGGAGACCAGGTCAGTTGAATTAGCCAAATAGAGATTGCCGCAAAGCGCTGGGTCTTGTCAGGCCCAGCGTTTTCTGCTCTAATAGACTTTAGGACAAGCTAAACTGGAGGAAATCTCGTTGAATATAATGGTAATAGGGGATATCGTTGGAAAGCCAGGCCGCTCTATCGTGAAAGCCCTGTTGCCCCGCCTGCAAAAGGAACTGGAAATCACCTTCACTATCGCCAATGGCGAGAACGCTGCCGGGGGACGCGGCATCACCCGGGAAGTCAAGGATGAATTGCTGGGGGCGGGGATAGATGTAATCACGATGGGCAACCATGTATGGGACAACAAGAATATCCTGAGCTTTATCGATGATGAACCGCGTATGATAAGGCCGGCCAATTACCCCGGGGACTGCCCGGGACAAGGCTACCATATATACAATATCGGGTTCAATAAAAAATTGGCGGTCATAAATGCATCGGGGCGGATTTTCCTCCCCCCGATCGACTGCCCTTTTCAGACTGTGAACTATATAGTGGAAGACGTCCGCCCCCTGGTCGATTACATCATTGTCGATTTTCACGCCGAGGCGACCTCAGAGAAGCAGGCTTTTGGTTATTATTTCGATGGCAGGGTAACGGCTGTACTGGGTACCCATACCCATGTTCAGACTGCCGACGAAAAAATTATGCCCCGGGGTACAGCCTATATTACGGATCTGGGAATGACCGGGCCCATCCATTCTATACTGGGCATGGATAGGGAAGCCATCATCGAAAAATTCCTGAACGCCAGACCCACCCGCTTTGAAGTGGCGGCCGGACCAGCACAGATGCAGGGTGTGATCCTGGATTTGGATGAGGACAGCAATCAGGTCAACGGTATCCACAGGTATTCCTATATCATTAAGGAATAAATGTAAATAAAAATATTTAAAAGAAAAAATAACCATTAGCAGGGCGTAACAAGCAGGAATTGCTGAAAAGGCTTAGAATATAATTCATAAGAGCAACCTATCAATAAGATATCTAGTCATGTCAACTTAGATCATTGAAGGAGGCTATTGTATGGAGATACTAAAGGTTTCAGCCAAGTCCAGCCCGAATTCTGTTGCCGGAGCCCTGGCGGGAGTCCTGAGGGAAAAGGGTGCCGCAGAGATCCAAGCTATCGGTGCTGGTGCGATTAACCAGTCTATCAAAGCCATTGCAATTGCCCGGGGATTTGTTGCTCCCAGCGGGATGGATCTGGTTTGTATTCCAGCTTTTACCGATATCATTATTGACAATGAGGAGAGAACGGCGATTAAACTGATTGTCGAACCAAGGTAAGACCCTTTCGATCCCGCAATAATTCGTCACATACCAGAAAACCTGCTTGAAGCAGGTTTTTTGTCACCGGGAGGCACAAGTTGAGCTACGATTTGCATATCCACACCATTGCTTCCGATGGTGCAGACACGCCTCAAGAAGTTGTTATGGCGGCTGTGGCCCATGGACTTCAGGGGATGGCCATAACCGATCACGACACCATGGGCGCCCTGGCTGCCGCCCGTGATTATATTGCCTCGAAACGAATCCAGATCGAGTTTATCCCGGGTATTGAGCTGAATACCGATTACGGTGAGGATGAGGTCCATATTCTGGGATATTATATCGGGTATGAACAACAGGCCATGGAAGCTCGCCTGACTGAAATCCGCCAGGCCAGGTATGACCGGGCGGAGAAAATGGTGGGCAGACTGCAGCAGCTGGGGCTTGACCTGGACATAGAGCAGGTTAAGGCCTTAGCCCAGGGAGAGCTGATCGGTAGGCCCCATATTGCCCGGGCCTTGCGGCAAAAGGGCTGGGTAACCACCGAAGAAGAGGCTTTTGCCAGGTACATCGGTCGTGGCCAGCCGGCCTATGTACCGCGTTACAAATTCACTCCCCAGGAAGCCATCGGCCTGGTTAAGGAGGCAGGGGGCATTTCGGTTTTGGCCCATCCGGGTTTGATACAGGATAAGCAAAAAATCCTTGAGGTAATTCGTATGGGTATAGAGGGACTTGAAGTCTATTATCCGGAACACGACCGGCAACAGACCCGCGAATTCGAGGCTTTGGCGGTATCTCACCGACTATTGATAACGGGCGGATCCGACTATCATGGAGCAGACAGCAGCTTAAACCGCAGCCAAATCGGTATGTGCGGGATAGATGCAGTTATGATGGGGATTCTGAGGGATTATCACCGCTCCCGGAGTGGCCTGGTGTAAATTATGCTTTTAAAAGCAGGAATTTGGGCTGAGCATATAGAATAAAAAAAGCTAGTGTGCCTGTAGACCGTCTTTAAAACACGAAGGGAATGGTAGAATGAGGAAATTTGGGCTGATAGGCTTATTGGCTCTGGGTTTGTGCTTGTTAAGTGGGACCAGTGTCTATGCAGCTACGACGTATACGGTGAAGTCCGGAGATTGCCTGTGGACCATCGCCAATAAAACCGGGACTACCGTGGCCACTATCAAACAACTGAACAATCTGAATAGTGACTTGCTGCAGATCGGCCAGGTGCTGGTCTTAAGCAGCACCACCAATACGATCCCGCCCCCAGCGGCACCCGTGCCGGTCCCGGCACCAGCAACAGCTCCTACCCCGTCCGGGGCTTCGA
>JAAZOA010000083.1 GCA_012798055.1 Syntrophomonadaceae bacterium
ACTGGACACAGAACTTGCCGTTTCCAGCTTCATATCCACATTCTGTGCAAATCACAGGCAATACCTCCTTTCCAAATCTATTGGGCCTTCTGCCCGCATTCTCCGCAGAATGCAGATCCTTCGGCCAAAGCAGCCCCGCAATTGCCGCAGAATCTACCCGCCTGAGCACCAGGAACAGTTTCGGCAGGAGTTGGAGTGTTTGCCGCCATTGTTTCGGTCGTTTGGCGACCCTGGCCGCTCTTCATCTCGCTGATTTTGGCTTCAAATCCGGCAATCGCCTGGAGGTGAGCCCCGATGCTCGTCAATTCATCACTCAGAATATCCGGCATGGTCTGCCCTGCCTGATACATAGCCAAAATCTTGTCGCCTATTTGTCGCTTGGCCTCATCAATAGCAGTTTTTTCCTTGGAGATTGCGAAGTTGAGTTTGTTGACTTCCACCAATTCAGCCGCCTTTTCGGATGCGTCCTGTACGCCCTCGCTGATTTTTTTGCCTAAGTCCTTGAAAAACGCCATAAATCCAACCTCCTCTTTATCCAGATTGTTCCTGAATATACATATACTACCGGATAAACCCTCACAAATATATTTGCTGCCATCGCAGCTGATGTGCCACACTTTCATCAAAAAACGAGCCGCAAGACTCGTTTTTAGTATCGTTATCTAAAGCATAATCATTCCAGTTTTCTGATCAAATAACCTTCCTGCATATGACTGTCTCAGGTTCCCGGGTCAGCCAGCCGATGGAATAGGTATATGCTCTCTTATAAGCCGGGGACTCCAAGTGATTCTGATAAGCTTGCTCATCATCCCATTTGCCGATCATGAAACACACGTTTTCATTGTTCTTGTCCACAAACACATTATAGGCATGGCAAGCCGGTTCTTTCCGGTATTCTTCCACTATCTCAGCCCAACCTTCAATGAAAACCGACAACTTGCCAGGCTTTAGACTCAGTTCCGATATGACGGTGATCATACGATCACTCCTTTCAAGGTAAAGTCAACTTAATTATATCAAAGAAACCCAGGCCACAATAGTCATGAAGGTAGTACCTGCGGGCATTGAATTAGTTAATTGACTGGGCATGATGAAAGGTTTGGGAGGGGGGATTTGTTTGCGGGAGATGTTTAAATCTGTTATTCTATTGAGATAGCAAGGTTGGATTCAGTTAGGACCATAGACGTGAAATTAAGCAAGAATCGGGTATGATCAGGTCATCCCATCCCAACTGGTTATGTAAATCTGGAGGTGTAGAAATGGTTCATATCAATATGAAGGATGGCAGCCAACGCGAATTCGCAGATGGAGTTACTCTTTTGCAGGTGGCGGAGAGTATCAGCCCGAAAATGGCAAAAAACGCGGTGGCTGCTTTATTTAATGGAAAACTAACTGACCTGAACGCTGAGGTGTTCAATGACGGCCAACTGGAGATACTTGGCTGGGAAGATGAGAAAGCCAGGGACGTATATCGCCATTCTTCATCTCATATCATGGCTCAGGCAATAAAAAGACTGTGGCCTGATGCCAAATATGCCATTGGACCTGCTGTCGACAAGGGTTTTTATTACGATTTCGATACTATGCATACTTTTACACCTGATGATTTCAAACAGATCGAATCCGAAATGGAATCCATAATTAAGAGCGACTATCCCATAATTCGCCGGGAAATGTCCAGGGAAGAAGCCCTGCTGTTTTTCAGGGAGAGAAATGAAGACTATAAAGTCGAGTTGATAGAAGCCCTGCCTGAAGATGCGATTATCAGCGTTTATCAACAAGGTGAATTTGTGGACCTTTGCGCAGGTCCCCACCTGCCTTCCACTGGCAGAGTCAAGGCTATTAAGCTGATGAGTGTAGCCGGTGCATACTGGCGGGGCAATGAAAACAACAAGATGCTGCAGCGCATCTACGCCACATCATTTCCTAAAAAAGCCATGTTGGATGATTACCTGCACAAGCTGGAAGAAGCCAAAAAACGGGATCATCGCAAATTGGGCCGGGAATTAGGCTTGTTTGTGTTGTTGGACGAGGGGCCTGGTTTTCCGTTCTTCCTGCCCAAAGGCATGATACTGCGCAATGAGCTGGAGAGATTCTGGCGGGAAGAACACCAAAAAGCCGGATATTCCGAGGTGCGCACACCGATAATACTCAATGAGGAGCTGTGGCATCGATCTGGTCACTGGGAGAATTACAAGGAGAACATGTATTTTACCGTGATCGACGAAGAAAACTATTGCGTAAAGCCCATGAACTGCCCGGGAGGGATGCTGGTTTACAAACAGAACCTGCACAGCTACCGGGAACTGCCTTTGCGGGTAGGGGAGATGGGCCTGGTGCACCGCCATGAACTTTCCGGGGTACTGCACGGTTTAATGAGGGTAAGGGCCTTTACCCAGGACGATGCCCATATATTTATGCTGCCCGAACAGATGGTTGCCGAGATCAAGGGAGTCATTGACCTGGTAGACAAATTCTATGGTTTGTTCGGATTTCCCTATCATGTGGAGCTTTCAACCCGGCCTGAGAAGTCTATGGGCTCGGCGGAGGCTTGGGAATTAGCCACCAACACCTTAAAACAAGCCCTTGATGAAAGAGGGTTGCCCTATAAAATCAATGAGGGTGACGGGGCTTTCTACGGTCCCAAGATAGATTTTCACTTGCAGGATTCACTGGACCGGACCTGGCAATGCGGCACCATCCAGTTGGACTTCCAAATGCCGGAGAAATTTGATCTGACCTATATAGGTGAGGATGGGGAAAGACATCGACCGGTAATGATCCACCGGGTCATATATGGCAGCATCGAAAGGTTTATCGGTATTTTGACCGAACATTTTGCTGGGGCATTTCCGGCCTGGCTGGCTCCGGTGCAGGTGAGGGTGCTGCCCATAACCGAAAGGCAGCACGAACATGCTGGCCGGATATTGGCAGAACTGAATGAAAAGGGGATCAGGGCTGACGTAGACAAGCGCAGTGAAAAAATAGGCTACAAAATCAGGGAAGGGCAGCTGCAAAAGATCCCGTACCTGCTGGTGGTAGGGGACAAGGAAGTCGGATCCGGCAGTGTTGCAGTTCGCCACCGCAGAGAAGGGGACTTGGGTGCCATGGCGATGGATGATTTTGTGGGAATGATCCTGCAGGAAATCACTAGCCGGTCTATCAGATAGTTGCCGTTAAACAGTTGCGTTTTGCCTATCAGTATGATACTATTGCCAATGGACATAGCAAAGCAGGAGCTCAGCTTCTCACCTTACAACTGCCGTTCGTAAGGTCATCAATAACAGGCTCCCATATGGCCCGGATTTGGTGCAGATGGGCGGCAGGCTGTGAATTGATTAAGAAGCGGGTTTTTGAAACCCGCTTTTCCACATTTATTAGGGGGTGAATTTCTTATAAGCAAGGATTGGAGAGTCAACGAAGATATCCGGGTCAAGGAAGTCAGATTGGTCAGTGAAGACGGAGAACAGTTGGGGATAGTGCCCATACGCGAGGCTCTGGCTCTGGCGGAGGAAAAAGGGGTAGATCTGGTTGAGGTGGCTCCTTCCGCAAAACCGCCGGTTTGCCGTATGATGGATTATGGCAAATTCAAGTTTGAACAGAGCAAGCGGGAAAAGGAATCGCGGAAAAAGCAGAAGATCATCTCCATCAAAGAGGTCAAAATGCGGCCCAATATAGAAGAACATGACTTCCAGGTCAAGGCTAAAAATGCACGCAAGTTTTTAACTGCGGGAGACAAACTCAAATTTACCATCATGTTCCGCGGGCGCCAGATCACTCATCCGGAACTAGGGGAAAAACTGTGCATACAACTGGCCAAGGAATTATCCGATATATCTTCGGTTGAAAAGAGCCCAAAAGTTGAAGGGCGCAATATGGTCATGATTCTAGTTCCCAAACTAGACAAAGATAAAAGCGAAAACGAATAAAAGGAGGACATTTCCAAGATGCCAAAAATGAAGACCCACCGCGGAGCCGCGAAAAGATTTAAAAAGACCGGTACAGGCATGATAAAAAGAGCCAAGGCCTACGCCAGCCACCTGCTCACCGGCAAGAGCCCCAAAAGAAAGCGGAAACTGCGCCAAGCCGGTTTGGTCAGCGAAGTGGAACAGAAAAATATTTCTAAATTGATTCCTTACAAATAGATTAGGGGAGGACAAATAGATGCCGAGAGTAAAGCGCGGAGTAATCACCCACAGAAGACACAAGAAAATATTGAAGCTGGCCAAAGGTTATTTCGGAAGCAAGCATAAATTGTTTAAAGTTGCCAATCAGCAGGTAATGAAATCCGGAGCCTATGCCTATGCCCACCGTAAGTTGAAGAAGAGAGAATTCAGGCAGCTATGGATCGCACGGATAAATGCAGCAGCTCGTGAAAACGGGACGACTTACAGCCGCATGATGCATGGCCTCAAGGTTGCCGGAATCGATATTAATCGTAAAGTACTGGCTGAACTGGCCATTGCCGATCCCCAAGGATTTGCCGAGCTGGCCGATGTGGCCAAAAAGGCGGTTTAGATACTGATTCACGCAATGATATGATTTAAGCATGGCTGCACAGCCATGCTTTTTTACTAGGGAAAATTAAGCCCGTGATTATAATGATATTGGTAAACCTGGAGGGAACTGGATGCACAAGATAACCTCGCTGGAGAATCCCCAGGTCAAGCAGGCCGCCAGCTTGAAAAAACGCAAATACCGCCGGGAACTGGAAATGTTTCTCATTGAAGGGCGCAGGGCGGCTATGGAAGCTAAGCGCAGGCCTGAGCTGATTGCTTCGATTTTCGTCGAGGAGCAGCTGGCAGGAGACCGGGATTTGCTCCAGGATTTTGAGCCGACTAAGATATTTGCCACAGATAGAAGGATCATACGTCACATCTGCGGCACGGAACAGCCCCAGGGTATAGCCCTGGTCATGCGCAATCCGCACTGGGATTGGCAAAAAATGCTTGACCGCAAGGGTGTCATACTGCTCCTGGACCGTATATCTGATCCGGGCAATATGGGCA
>JAAZOA010000084.1 GCA_012798055.1 Syntrophomonadaceae bacterium
ACATTAAGCCTATATACGCCAGGAGCCCTATCGTCAGAACCGGGCCCGCACTTTTCCTGAACCTCAGTAACAACCAGCGAAAAAACGGGAAAAGCAGGTAAAACTGCATGATAGCTACCATGAACCATAGATGGTAGCAGGCTTCCCCGCTCAATATCAAACGGCCCCAATCAACCAGAAAACCAGAGGCGCTGCCCGGGAACAGGCCAGACCAGAGATAATATATCAAAGTCCAGATGGCATAGGGGATGAATATTTGCGTGAAACGTTTGCGCAGAAAATAACCGTAGTGGAAATCTCCCTCCCCGTGGTTATAAAAGAGTACCAGCCCGGTTATTAAAATAAACATGGGAACTGCGTAGCGTATGAAAACCAGGATAATGGCCGATACCAGGGCATCAGCGGTGGTGAGATGCGGGCTGTAGAGAAAAACGGCCAGCACATGCTGGACGACAATTGCCAGGAAAGTCATGCCGCGCAGAATATCCACTTCATATAATCGGTGTTTATGCATCCGCCAAAAACATCCTGTCTTCGTTATTGCCCTGGCCGCTTCGAAACCGTTTCCCTAAAATTTTGCCTTGAGGTCAATTTCGACCATGCTCGGCTTTACTGCCGGCTACACCGCCTGACACGATGAAAGTCATCATATCGGCACTATTGGCATCCAGGGCCTTGACCTGCTGCCGGGGGAATACCAGCAACTGACCAGCGAAGTTATACGATTGGGGAACGTAAACTGATACATAATCCTCCAAACCCAGACTGGCCAGTGACTCACATGTAATAAAACCGAGGACGTGAGCAGAGCCATTATCAACCAACTGGACCAAAACCGGTTGAGTGAAACTCTTTTTGTCACCGACGAAAGCACCCAGCAAGTCTTTCAATGAGCCATAGAGAAGCTTTATCAGGGGCAGCCGGTTGAGGATACGGTCCAGCCATATGAATATTCTTTTGGTTAAGAAGTTGGAGACCAGGAAACCCACCACTATTACCAGCAGTACAGTGGCCAAGAAACCTACCCCGGGAACAACACCCAGGACCGGCAGCGGGATTCTGAGCAGGCCGTCTATTTTCTGGAACACAATATAGAAAATGTAGAGGGTTAAAAACAAAGGGACCATGAACAAAAGCCCCTCCAAAAAATAGTTGATAAGTTTTTTCATGACTGGCCTCCATCGTTATCAGTTCAAATAACCGTTTACATTATAGCCCAAAACATGGTGGGTAAGACAGAGCCTACGCTGGGAAGATCTATTTAAATAGAAAATGCTGCGGGTTATTAAGAAGCCCGGATAAACAGGACGGATTATGGCATGCATTTTGCAAATAGAAATAATTGGTTTGTATATCGCCATAAGTGTTCGTTGAGGATAAGCCCTGGAGGTGTTCTGAATGAAGGTCAGGGATATAATGACTCCCGATCCCATAACCATAGGTCCGCAGCACACGGTGGGCGAAGCGGCTAAATTGTTCATGGATAAAAAGATAGATGGAATGCCGGTCACAGACGATTCCGGCCGCCTGATCGGGCTATTTACCAAGTCTCATGTTTACAAGGTGATTAACGGAGATGGCAATCTGGAACGCACAGTGGGGGAAATGATGACCACGGATTTACTAACCGGCCGGGCCGACGATGAATTCGGAGCGGTGGTGGGGCCTTTTGTGCCGCGCCTGCCGGTAGTTGACGAGGACGGACGGGTGGTAGGCATACTCACCAGGGGAGACATCGCCAAGGCTTTTTTTAATTCCTACAATAATATCTCCCTGGAGCTTGATACAATAATCAATTCCGCCTATAACCTGATTGTATCCGTGGATGCCGCCGGCACTATAAAGGTGTGGAACAGGTCCGCGGAAAGACTCCTGGGACGTAAAGCCGAAGAAGTCATCGGCCGCAATATACAAGAGATACTGCCTACCAGTGACCTTATGGACATTATCCAGACCGGGCGAGTCGATCCCATGAAAAGGGTCAAGCTGAACGAGCACTATTTGATTTCGAACCGTTCACCAATAATCAAGGATGGCAAGATTATCGGTGCAGTAGCCGTACTGCAGGATATATCGGAATTGGAGGAGATGTCCCGGGAACTGAGCTATGTGAAGGAACTCAACGAAGAGCTGGATGCCATCGTCGATTCTTCTTTTGATGGCTTGTTCATCACTGATGGCAGGGGCATAACCCTGCGCTATAATAAAGCCTTCGCCCAGCTGGCCGGTATCAATGTATATGAGTATGTTGGCCGCAGTGTTGACGATATCAAGAAAGATGGCATAATCAGTGATCCCGTCACCCATGCGGTTTTGGATCAAAAGAAATCGATTACTGTCATGCAGGAAAGCCGTATCGGTAAACTCACCCTGACTACTGGCAATCCGGTGATAGACAAGAACGGCGACCTCATCAGGGTCGTGTGCAATGTCCGTGACATAACCGAACTCAACTTGTTGCGGCAGGAATTGGAGAAGGTGCAGGGGTTGAGCCAGCACTATGAAAACCAGTTGCGTACCTTGCAGATGCAGTATAGTGGCAGTGAAAAGATAGTGGTGTCGTCCACGAAGATTAAGAACCTCATAGAGACGGTGATGAGACTGGCGGCCGTTGATTCCACGATTCTGATAACCGGGGAGTCAGGTACGGGCAAAGAACTCATCGCTGAGATTATCCACTCCAACAGTTCCCGTTGTGAAAAGCCTATGATCAAAGTCAATTGCGGGGCTATCCCCGAGAATCTACTGGAATCGGAGCTGTTTGGCTATGAAGGTGGTGCCTTCACCGGCGCCCGCAAGGAAGGCAAGCCAGGCAGCATCGAACTGGCAGAAGGAGGGACGCTCTTCCTGGATGAGATAGGAGAGATTCCGCTGAACCTGCAGGTCAAGCTGCTGCGCTTCCTGCAAAGCAAAGAGATCATCCGGGTAGGCGGATCTAGTTACCACCATATCGATGTTCGCATCGTAACAGCTACCAATCGCAATCTTATGGAGATGGTACAGAAGAAGCTTTTTCGGGAGGACCTCTATTACCGGCTCAATGTAGTGCCAGTCAATGTGCCGCCCCTGAGGGAACGCAAGGAAGACATCCCGGCGCTGGCTGCTCACTTCAATAATCTGTATAACCGCAAATACAAGATGGACAAAAAGATTGCCCCGGACGTAATCGATATATTAATGCAGTACGACTGGCCG
The DNA here is from genome assembly GCA_012798055.1 of Syntrophomonadaceae bacterium. Taxonomy (GTDB): domain Bacteria; phylum Bacillota; class Syntrophomonadia; order Syntrophomonadales; family Syntrophomonadaceae; genus PHAA01. The sequence goes on from JAAZOA010000084.1 coordinate 3,196, forward strand.
GGCAATGTGAGGGAATTGGAGAACCTCATGGAACGCCTGGTGGTAATTACTTCCGGCGACATCATCAAACGTGAAGACCTGCCGCTCCATCTTTTAGACACCGTTGGCAGCACTTCCGCCCATATCCTGGTTTCAGGGATTATTCCGCTGCGGGAAGCGGTTGAGAGCGTTGAGAAACAACTCCTGGAAAAAGTATACACCAAGTACAGAACTACCCGACAGATGGCCAAGGAATTGGAGGTAGACGCCTCTACTATAGTAAGGAAAGCCGCAAAATACCAGATTTCGCCCATGTATCATCAACAATAAAGTTGTTGCGCCAAAGCAACGCTATCAGCGTTTCTGCAACAAAGTTATAATTACGAAGATTTGGAATGATAAAAACTTGGTTAACCCTCAATTAACAACGATTTTCGAAAATGTGAAAAAGGTCTTAAAGAAAAAAAGCCCGGAACGAAATATATTCTGTTGCAGTTTTGCATGCGGGGTATAAACAATCTTACATTATTATTAAATTCTTACAGTGGCGATAAATAATATTTTTCAAAAATAATTATAAATATGTAATAAAAATAATAATCTATGAATATTTATAAAAATCTGTTTATGGGCATCAATTTTGCTTAATAAAGATTGTGAGTATATTTTCGTTACAAAGGCAACTTAGTCGAGAAGAGGAGGTAATGGCATGAATCCAGAAGTGTTGGCTGTACCCAAGGAAGAGATGAGGGAAAAAGTAAAAGCCCTGGCCAAAGAAAACTTCAAAAAGGGACCCAACTGTGCAGAATCGGTATACATGGCCCTTCAAGAGGTGGGCTTGATCGATTTTCCGCCTGAGACTGTGGCTATGGCTACTCCCTTCGGAGGAGGGATTGGTTTGAGCGGCGGCTTGTGTGGTGCCCTGGCTGCTGCAATTATGGGGGTTGCAGCTGTACATGGAAGACGCCAGCCCATTCAAGGTGAGATGAAAGATATAATCGACAAATTATATGGAAATCCTGGTCTGTATAGATTTTTTAACCAGATTCCCCACGCCTTTGAGGAGAAATTCGGGTCGACCCAGTGCGAGGTTTTGAATAAGGATTACCCCAATGATTGGTACAACAAAGATAGACTCAGGGGCTGTATGGGTTTCGTGGTGGAAGCTGCCGGGATGGCCGTGGACTTCATCTATCAAGGTGTGGAAGAGGGATACGGGCAGCCTTTTGGGAAAAATATGGCAGGGAAAGTATAAATTAGAAAGGAGCAAACCTATGAAAATCGAGTCAAATTTATACGAACAGCTTAGCCAGGAAGAACTGGCCAGACTAGCAGTAGACATGTTGCACAGGACTGTTTTGCATCATGGCTTGTGGTTCATGGAAGTGGAGCATCAGTTAGGTCGTGAAGAGTCCTTGAAAATTTTGGATGATGCTTATACCAAGAGTTACAGTATCCAGATGAATCGTTTGGCCAAAATATTGGGTTTTGAAATGGTCAAAGATGTCCCGAAAGCGTTTTTGGATATGCCAACGGAGAAACTCCGGGATTTCATTAATAATCTGGGAGCAAATTGGCTGGCTAATGATGGGATATGGTTCCAGGCGGTTGAATTCAGGCATGGTATGAATGATGCCAAACGCACCAATGACAGCTGTTGGACTAGATTCTCGCCGTTTGAGGCCTGGTCTATCAAACGCTTCCTGAATTTAGATGAAAAGCCGGGATTGGAGGGACTGAAAAAGGCCCTTCAACTCAGGATGTATGCCCGCATAAATGTTCAGTCGATCATAGAAGAAAGCCCCAACAGCATTGTATTTCAGATGAACGATTGCCGGGTCCAATCCGCCCGCAAACGGCAGGGTTTGGCTGATTATCCCTGTAAGTCAGCTGGATTGGTTGAATACAGCACTTTCGCCCGGGGTATCGATTCCCGCATCCGTACTGAGTGTATCGGTTGTCCGCCCGATGCTCATCCGGATGAGTGGTTCTGTGCCTGGCGGTTCACCCTGGAAGAATAAATGTCGAGCTGTCGGATATCCCCGAAGTGAACCTGAAGACCCGGCCATAAAGACCGGGTCTTTTGTTTGACCGAACGCAGTAAAGGTGGCTCTGTTGCAATTTTACAAGCGCGCCCATCATATTTTATATATAATGGTGATTAGAAAAAGATAGAGGTGTGCGTTTGCATGAAGATAAGAGATATAATGACGCCCTATCCTATGACGGTGGGGCCGGAACAGACTGTGGGCGAAGTCGCCAGGCTTTTTATGGAACACAAAATAGACGGTATACCGGTGGCGGATGTCAGCGGGCGGTTGATCGGGCTGTTCAC
>JAAZOA010000085.1 GCA_012798055.1 Syntrophomonadaceae bacterium
GTCGGAGGGAATTTTGGGAGTGGTTACCCGGATCAGGCTGCGCTGTTTTCCGAAACCCAGGGCCAGAGGCATTGCCATGGCAGTATTCGACCAGCTGGATGACGCCCCGGCTACCGTTTTGGATGTTTATCAGGCAGGTATTTTGCCCTCGGGGATAGAGATTCTCGACAGCTCTGCCATTAAAGCAGTCAATGAGTTTAAACCCCATATCAAACTGCCCGATGCCGAGGCCATCCTTCTGTTCGAAGTGGACGGCAATCCTCCCAGTGTGGAATTCGAAGGTCAAGTCATTAAGGAGATGGCTGGCAAGCGGGCCCGTTCAGTGGAGTGGGCGACTGATCCCAAGCGCATGGGCGAGTTATGGGAGGGCCGAAGTGTTACAGCCGCTGCCGCCGCCCGGGTGCGCCCCGATGGCAGTCGCATTTTTGCCGGTGAAGATATCGCGGTTCCCCTCTCCCGGGTTACCGATGTTTTGAGGGCTATCCGCGCCCTGGGCGAAAAATACGGGATACAGTTGGTCAATTATGGTCATATCGGGGATGGCAATGTGCACACCGCTCCGGTCATTAATCCGGAAATGCCGGAAGAGGTTGAAAAAGTGATGCAGCTGGTGGATGAGATCCACCTGCTGGCTATCGAAATGGAAGGCACCACCACCGGTGAACACGGGGTAGGCGCCGTGCGCAGGAAGTATGCCCCCCTGGAGCACGGCATGGCATTGGAATATATGAAAAAGACCAAACAGGCTTTTGATCCCAAAGGAATCATGAATCCGGGTAAATTGATATAGACATCCAGGCACCGGATTGTTTACAAAGGAGATACATCGATGGATTTCAAGGAACTGCCCCCAGTCAAAGAACAGGTGATGAAATGTGTCCGCTGCGGCAAATGCCGCAGTGTGTGCCCGGTTTTCGCAGAGATCAGGAATGAGACCGTGGCTCCTCGGGGCCATGTGTTTATGGTACAGATGGTGCGGGATGGCAAGGTCAAACCAGACCAAGCGGTTTATGACCATTTGGGCAACTGCCTTTTATGCGAAACCTGCAGTGTGAACTGCCCGTCGGGAATCGATATTCACGAGCTGAATGCGGCTGCCCGTTCCTATATTTATGAAAAAAATCCCAGCCCGGTGAAGGATTTGATCTTCGATACCATGTGGACCAAACCCGCCCTGCTCAAAAGTGCCATCCGCATGATGTGGGGCGCCCAGAAGACCGGGGCGCAAAAGATCGCCCGGGCCCTGGGATTAACCAGGATGCTGCCTGGTGATCTGCCCAAAGCCGAGCAGATACTGACCAACATCCCCTCCCGTTCGGCAAAAAGCCGCCTGGCGGAAGTGAATCCGGCCCGGGGAGAGAAAAAATACCGGGTCGGATATTTCCTGGGCTGTGGTACCGACCTGCTCAATCCCAATGTGGCCCTGGCCACGGTGGATGTGCTCACCCGCAACGGCTGTGAGGTGGTTATACCAAGGGATATGAAATGCTGCGGGCTGCCCCATATCGCCAACGGCAAGATGGATACCGCCCAGGAACTGGCTAAAGAAAATATCCGTCTCTTCAACAGTTACGATTTCGATTATATAGTCACCGACTGCGCTTCCTGCTCGTCAGCTCTGGGAGCCAAAAATCTGGAGTTCCTGCTGGCAGGTGAAGGTCTGGATGAGGAGATCGAAAAATTCTCGGAAAAGGTGATCGATCTGACCGTATTCCTGGTAGATGTCCTGGATGTTCGACCTCCGGCCAACGATCAGGCCCTCAAGATAAGAGTCACCTATCACGATCCCTGCCACCTGGCCAATGCCCAAAACATTAAAAACCAGCCCCGGGAACTGCTCAGGCGGATTCCAGGAATAGATCTGCTGGAGATGAAAGACGCCAACCGCTGCTGCGGCGGATCCGGCACCTATGCCCTGACCCATTATGATCTCTCCATGCAGATCCTGGACAGGAAAATGGACTGTATCGAAGCTACCGGCGCTGACTATATAGCTACCTGTTGCCCCAGCTGCATGATGCAGTTGAATCACGGTGTCAACCGGCGCCACCTGGGGGCCAAGGTGGTACACCCGGTCGAACTGCTGAGCCACAGTTACGCCAACCGTTAAGCCATCGCGTTGACAAATGCCATTGCCAAAATAATCACCATATACTATCCCCAGGGATAGTATTTTTTTGCAGCGAACATTTGTTTTCATTAGCTATTATGTTATAATTCAGGTAAAAGTTGGGGAGGTTGATCGATGGGCACTACTGACAAACTGAGCAAAAGGCAGAAGCTTATCCTGGACTTCATCCAGGAGCGTATCAAGGATAAAGGCTATCCCCCCTCGGTCCGGGAAATCGGTGCCGCTGTCGGCTTGAAGTCGAGTTCGACTGTACACGCCCACCTGATGCATCTTGAGGGAAAGGGCTATATAAGGAAGGACCCCTCCAAACCCCGGGCGGTGATACCCATCCCTGCTGAAAATGAAATATCAGCTCCTGATCTGGCTACAGTCACACTGCCGGTAATAGGCCAGGTGGCCGCCGGCATTCCGATCCTGGCCAGCGAAAATATAGAAGCCTATTTTCCGATTCCTGTGGAGTTTGTAGGCAGCGGCAACCACTATATTCTCAAAGTCAAAGGCGAGAGCATGATCGAGGCTGGGATCATGGATGGAGACTATCTCATCGTACGTCAGCAAGCCGATGCTGCTAACGGCGAAATAGTGGTAGCCATGTTGGAGGATGAGGCTACGGTAAAAAGATATTACAAGCGGGACAGGTACATTGAGTTAAAACCGGAAAACAGCTCCATGCAGCCCATCATAACCCAGGACGCGGTGGTGCTTGGCAAGGTGACGGGCCTGTTGCGGCATATGTAGTCCAGCTTGACAAAGAAAAGCCACCCGGAGCTTTTTATGTGCCTCTGGGTGGTTTTTTGTTTATGTTTAGAACTTACCTAGATACTCATCGATCTCCCAGTCA
>JAAZOA010000086.1 GCA_012798055.1 Syntrophomonadaceae bacterium
GTATCCAGGTTTGAATATATTTGTGGGGGATAATGCCCAGGGAAAAACCAGCCTTCTGGAGGCGATTTTCGTTTTGGCCACCGGCATTTCATTTCGAAGTGCTGCAGATGCGAATTTGGTGAAACAGGGTTCCCAGGGATACATGGTGCAAGGGGAGCACACGACCGGGGAAAGAAGGATTGAAACCCAGGTACAGTACCAGCTCAATGACAGCAAAGGTTTTTATATAAATAAAAAAAAATGCTCTCATAATCACGTTGACCGATTGAAAGTGGTGCTTTTTACCCCGGATGATCTTTTTTTGGTTAAGGGTGCACCGGGAAAAAGGAGGGCATTTTTAGATTTTATTTTAAAACAACTCTCAGCGGAGTACTTCTACAACCTGGAAAACTACCAGGATATTCTTAAGAAGAGAAATGCATATCTGAAAAAGGAGGCTCTGACGGGGAAGACCGCCCGCATCATCAACGATATCTTCGTGGAACAGGCCATCAAACTGATCCTGCAGAGAATCAACTTCGTCAACTTACTCGATGAGCTATGCAGCCCTATTTATAAACTCATAAACGGGGGACGTAACCAGTTCAAAGCCAGGTATGCGCTTTCCTTCGCAATCGAAAGCGACCGAATAAATACAGATGTCCTCAGGGATGCGATGCAGAATCACATCATGGAGCACGGGGCTGAAGAGACGAAACGGCGGAAAACTATGGTCGGACCGCACCTGGAAGACATCAATTTTTACCAGGACGGCAACCTGGCCAGGATATATGCTAGCCAGGGCCAACAGCGCAATATGGCCATAAGTCTTAAATTGACCGAAATATATGCTTACGCCCGGATAAAGGATGACTACCCGGTATTCCTTTTGGACGAGGTTTTGGCTGAACTGGATGAAGGTAAGAGAAGAATGCTTCTGACCTATCTCCAGGAAGCTGAATTTCAGAGTTTTCTAACAGCCGTAAAAATGGATGAAATGGATCTAAGGCTAAATCCCATCTGGTATATGCAAGGCGGAATTTTAGCGCGAAAGGAGAATTAGAATTTGTTTCTGCACCTGGGCAATGACCGAGTGATATCGGGAGAAAAGGTTATAGCAATAGTCAATCTAGAGGGGTTAGCGGATGAAACGACCCGCATAATGATGGAGAGAGCCGCTGGAGACGGAAGGCTGGCCAAAGTTAGTCCCACCGACAAGCAGAAGGCCCTGGTGATATGCGATGACTGGCTGTATATTTCTCCCATCTCATCGCATACTCTATATAAACGATCCATATCCCGTCAGGAGGTTTAGGGAAGTGAAGAAGAAGGAAGAAGGCTACAGCGCGTCAGACATTCAAGTACTGGAAGGACTTGAAGCAGTCAGACTGAGACCGGGGATGTACATCGGCTCCACCGGCCCCAAAGGCTTACATCACCTGGTTTTCGAAATAGTGGACAACAGCATCGACGAAGCGGTGGGTGGATATTGTGACTGGATAGATGTAAGAATAAAACCGGATGGAAGCATAACTGTCTCTGATAACGGGCGCGGAATTCCGGTCGACATTCATCCCCAGATGGGACTTCCCGCCATAGAAGTCATATTGACTACGCTTCACTCCGGGGGCAAATTCGGCGGCAGCGGCTACAACATATCCGGGGGTCTGCATGGAGTCGGGTTGTCGGTTGTCAATGCTTTGTCGGCTTGGATGGAAGTCATCGTCTATCGCTCAGGCCAAACCTATACCCAGCGCTATGAGAGAGGCAAACCGGTGAGCGAACTGCAAAATCTAGGGGCGACTGACCGGCAGGGCACCACCATTCATTTCTATCCTGATGCAGAGATATTCGAAGAAACCGTATTTGACCGGGATATACTCATCCAAAGACTGCGGGAACTTTCCTACCTGAACAAAGGGCTGCGCATACTTTTCCGGGATGAGCGTGAACCGGAAGTGTATGCCAAAGAATTCAGTTCCACCGGTCTCAAGGACTTTGTCGAATATATCAACAAAAGCAAAGAAACCACCACAGACCCGATCTATTTCGAAGAGAAAAAAGATGACGTGATCGTGGAAGTTGCCCTGCAGTATAACAACGGCTACACCGAAAACATCTACTCATTTGCCAACAATATACGCACCCAGGAAGGCGGGACACATGAAACCGGCTTCAAGAATGCCCTAACCCGGGTTATCAATGATTATGCCAAGAAAAACAATATTCTCAAAGAAAATGAGACTAATTTGGCCGGGGAAGACATCAGGGAGGGACTGGCCGCCATCATCTCGGTACTGGTCAAAGATCCCCAATTTGAAGGACAGACCAAAACCAAACTCGGCAACACTTATATCCGCGGGGTTGTAGATGCAGTGGTATATGAACGGGTGGAAGATTATCTCAATGAACACCCGGCAGCCGCCAAAAAAATACTGGAAAAAGCCATTTCCGCTCGCCGGGCCCGGGAGGCAGCCCGGAAAGCGCGGGAGCTCACCCGCCGTAAGAGCGCGCTGGAATCCACCTCGCTGCCAGGAAAGCTGGCTGACTGCAGTAACCGTGATCCAGCCCAGTCTGAGCTGTTTATAGTGGAAGGTGATTCAGCAGGAGGATCGGCTAAACAGGGCCGCGACCGCACCTACCAGGCTATATTGCCACTGCGCGGGAAGATATTGAACGTGGAGAAATCCCGGCTGGACCGGGTACTGTCCAGCGAAGAGATCCGCAATCTTATAACTGCCATGGGCACTGGCATAGGGGAAGACTTCGACATCAAGAAAGCCCGCTACCACAAGTTGTTTATCATGACCGATGCCGATGTTGATGGTGCACATATCCGCATCCTGTTGTTGACCTTCTTCTACCGTTACATGCGTGAATTAATCGAGCAAGGTTATGTGTATATTGCCCAACCGCCCCTTTATGGATTGAAGCGGGGCAAAGAGGTGCACTATTTCTATAACGATAATGAGCTGAATGCTTTTTTGGGCAAGAGCGACAAGAAGTGGTCGGTACAGCGATACAAGGGACTTGGTGAAATGGACCCGGAACAACTGTGGTCAACCACCATGAATGCCGATAATCGAACTATTTTGCAGGTTACTATTGAGGATGCGATTCAAGCCGATGAGGTTTTCTCGAATTTAATGGGCGACAATGTGGAGCCGCGCAAGGAATTCATCAATGCCAACGCTAGATATGTGACCAACCTGGATATATAGGGGGTAATTCAAATTGGGACAAGAGAGCCTGTTCAGCAAAATAATACCTATTGACATAGAGAAAGAGGTCAAGAAATCCTTCCTGGAATATTCCATGAGCGTAATAGTCTCGAGGGCCCTGCCAGATATACGGGATGGTCTGAAGCCAGTGCACCGGCGGATTCTTTACGCCCTTTATGATCAGGGCATGACCCATGATAAACCACATAAAAAGTCAGCCAACATTGTGGGCGAAGTAATGGGCAAGTATCATCCTCACGGAGATGCCGCCATCTATCAGACCATGGTTAAAATGGCTCAGAGTTTCTCCATGCGCTACACTGAATCCAGGATGGCCAGGATCGCAGGGGAACTGCTCAAGGATATCGAAAAGTACACGGTAAACTGGAGAGCCAATTACGATGATACCCGGCAGGAACCCCAGGTGTTACCGGCACGAATCCCGAACCTGCTCATCAATGGATCGGCAGGGATAGCCGTTGGCATGGCTACGAATATTCCCCCCCACAATCTTAAAGAAATCGTCGAAGGGATAAAACTGGTTATAGACAACCCGCAGATAACTATCGACGAATTGATGGAAGCAGTGCCGGGACCAGATTTCCCCACGGGAGGGATTATGGGCAGCCGCGGTATACGTCAGGCTTATGCTACCGGGCGAGGGAGCCTCAGGATCAGGTCGCGGTATACCCTGGAAGAAAAAAAAGGCGGGCGCAATGCCATCATCGTAACCGAGATACCCTACCAGGTCAATAAGGCCCGGGTGGTGGAAAAGATAGCCGAATTGGTGCGGGACAAGAAGATCGACGGGATTGTGGACCTGAGAGACGAATCCGACCGCAATGGCATCCGGATAGTAATCGAGCTTCGGCGGGATGTAAATGCCAACATCGTTATGAATAAACTATACAAACATACCCAGCTGGAAGAGAGTTTCGGGGTAATCATGCTGAGCCTGGTCAATGGGCAGCCCCAAGTGCTAAACCTCAAAGAGATGATGCAGGCCTACGTAGCTCACCGGCAGGAGGTCATAACCAGGCGCACCACCTATGAACTTAATTTGGCTAATAACCGCAAGCATATCTTGGAAGGCTTGCAGATCGCTATCGATAACCTGGATGCAATAATCAGCCTGATCAGGAATTCGGCTAATCGCGAGACTGCCCGCAACGGCTTGATGGAAGAGTTCAATCTGACCGAGATTCAAGCCAATGCCATTCTGGATATGCGGTTTGCCCAGTTGACCGGATTGGAGAGAGCCAAACTGGAGGAAGAATTCCAGGAGCTACTGGTCAAAATAGCCGACTATGAAGACATTCTGGCTAAACCGGAAAGGGTATTATGTCTGGTCAAAGCAGACCTGGAAGAAATAAAAGATCGCTACGGGGACAAGCGCCGGACCGAGATCAGCAGCGATACCGTCGAATACGGCGAAGAGGACTTCATCGAGGACCATGAAGTAGTGATCACCCTTAGCCGCCGGGGTTACATCAAGCGCCAGCCCCTGGATCTATACCGGGCGCAGAAACGCGGCGGCAAGGGCATAAGTTCGACCCACACCCGGGCAGAGGACTTTGCCCACGATGTGCTGGTCACCGGCGTCCTGGCCAATATCTTCTTTTTCACCAATCAAGGCCGGGCTTTCAGCGCCAAAGCCTACCACATTCAAGAGTCGTCCCGTCACGCCAAGGGCCAAGCGCTGGTCAATTTCCTGGAACTCCGCCCGGGAGAAAAGGTGAGCACTATTGTAGCTGCCCGCAGTTTGGATACGACCCGCCACCTCATGTTGGTGACCCGCAGGGGGATAGTCAAAAAGGTGCAACTGTCAGCCTTCGAAAATATTCGGCGTTCCGGGATCATCGCCATGAATCTGTCCGAAGGGGATGAGCTGGTAGGAGTCATTCGTGTCGACGGCCATGATAAGGTGATGCTTGTCACATCCCACGGCCAGGCCATTATGTTCGCTGAAGAGCAGGTCCGCAGCATGGGGAGGACCGCGGCTGGAGTCAAAGGCATCAGTCTGACCTCGGGTGATTTCGTGGTAGGGGTGGACAAAGCCCGGGAGGGGGCAGAGGCGGTGTTCGTTACTGAGAACGGTTACGGCAAAAAGACAGCTCTGTCGGAGTTCAAGTACCAGAACCGGGGAGGAAAAGGACTAAAAACGATCAATGTTGACATGAAGAACGGTCCCATAGTAGGCTTTAAAATAGTCACTGCCGGGGAGGAGTTGGTTATCCTCACCAGCGAGGGAAATATAATCAGGCTGGAAGCCCAGGATGTCTCCACCCAGAAGCGTTATTCCAGGGGTGTGGTGCTCATAAAGACTTCCGAGCATGACCGCGTGGCAGCGGTAGCCCGATTTAAGATCGAAAAAGAAGAGTAACCCAGTCAATTATAGCAGCGGCAGATTTTTTATTAGTGGGTGGAGGTATCAGACATGGCTGAAACAGGAACATTCAAGGTTAAGTCGGGATTGGCGCAGATGCTAAAAGGCGGGGTGATAATGGATGTCACTTCCGCCGAACAAGCTAAAATAGCTGAGGAAGCCGGGGCCTGTGCGGTAATGGCCCTGGAAAGGGTGCCAGCCGACATAAGGGCAGCCGGGGGAATTGCCCGCATGGCGGATCCGACCGTGATCTTAAGGATAATGGATGCGGTTACCATACCAGTAATGGCGAAATGCCGCATCGGACATTTTGTAGAAGCGCAGATACTGCAGTCCTTAGGGATCGATTACATCGATGAAAGCGAAGTCCTGACCCCGGCGGACGAAAAATATCATGTGAACAAACACCTGTTCAAGGTGCCTTTTGTTTGTGGAGCACGCAATTTAGGGGAGGCTCTGCGGCGCATCGGAGAGGGTGCGGCTATGATCCGCACCAAGGGTGAACCAGGAACCGGCAATGTTGTAGAAGCGGTCAGGCATATCCGCCAGGTCAATGATGAAATCCGCTGGATTGCCAACCTGCCGGAAGAAGAACTGATGAGTGCGGCCAAGGAAATGATGGCCCCTTACGAACTGGTACTGGAGGTTGCGCGGCTCAAAGGGCTGCCGGTAGTGAATTTTGCAGCCGGCGGAATCGCTACCCCTGCAGACGCGGCCCTGATGATGCAGTTAGGCTGTGACGGGATTTTTGTGGGGTCAGGGATATTCA
>JAAZOA010000087.1 GCA_012798055.1 Syntrophomonadaceae bacterium
GCAATGAAGTTCCGCCATAACTGATAAATGGCAGGGTTATGCCGGTAACTGGAAGGGCTCCTGATACGACTCCTATATTGACGGCTGCTTGGAAACAAATAGAAATAGTTATCCCTGCTGCTAACAAACGCGAAAAATTATCGGGGGCATTGGTGGCTACTTTAAATCCCCGCCAAGCCAGGAGCAGAAATAATCCCACTACCGTGGCTGCGCCTACAAATCCCAATTCCTCGCCAAGTATTGCGAAGATAAAATCAGTGTGTTGCTCGGGCAGGTATAGGAACTTTTGCTTGCTCATACCGAGGCCGACGCCAAACAGGCCCCCTGATCCCAGGGCATAGAGTGATTGAATAGTCTGAAAACCCTTATCCTGCGCATATTTCCAAGGATCAAGGAAAGCTGTGACCCGGAGCATGCGGTAGGGCTCATAAATAATAGCCATAGCCACAGCGAAGGCGCCTAACAGGATTATGCCCCCCAGGTGCAGCCACTGGGCGCCGGCCACGAAAAGCATACCGAAAACTGTCCCAGCTATGACAAAGGCTGTGCCCAAATCCGGCTGCAGCATTACCAGCCCGCAGACTAAAGTCAATATGGCCAAAAAGGGCAGTACGCCCTCTTTAAAAGACTGTATTTTTTCGATCTTGATATCCATGCTGCGGGCCAAAAACATCACCAGGGCTATTTTGCTCAGTTCCGCCGGAGAAAACCGAACCGGGCCAAACGCAAACCATCGGCTGGATCCCTTAACATCGATCCCCAGTGGAGTCACGACCAGGACCAGGCAAATTACAGCCAGAACCATCAAGGGGATAGCCAAATACCTCAGTTTCAGGAAGTTTAACCTCATCACGATAAACATCACCACCAGGCTGAACGCCGCCCATATGATCTGCTTCTTGAAATAGTAATAGGCATCTCCATATGTGTTGCTGGCAGACACGGCACTGGCACTGAAGACCATTACCAGGCCTATGCCCATCAAGGTAAGGGTGGTAAATAATATAACGAAATCAGGCGGGCCTTTTTTGAGTCTCATATCCTGCCCTCTCTGCTAAATGCTTTGCGGGGTGTCGGCAATGATTTCTGCCACGATCTGGCAGAAAAGATCGCCACGGTGTTCATAGCTGGGAAACATATCCCAACTGGCACAGGCAGGAGACAGGAGCACCACATCTCCCGGTTTGGCCAAATTGCTGGCTTGATACACAGCCGCTCTGAAGTCCGGGGCCTCGTGGATGTGATCGCTTTTCATCCCCCGGGCTAGCACGGCTTCCCTGATAGTGCTCCTAGCCTCTCCCACCAGGACAAGCTCCTTGACTCTCTCAACAATCTTTTGGCCTACCTCGGCATAGCTTCCCCCTTTGGCCCTGCCGCCGGCTATGAGTACAATCGGCTGTTCGAACGCTTCCAGGGCCTTTACGGTGGAGTCAGGATTGGTGCCCTTGGAATCGTTTATATAGACGACCCCATCAAGCTGGGCCACTTCCTCTAGCCGGTGTCTCACCCCAGCGAAAGAATCAAGGGATCTCTGGATGTCAGAACTGCGCACCCCGGCCATCCAGGCCACGCCCACGGCGCAGAGGATGTTCTCCAGGTTATGTTTGCCCCGCAACCGCAGTCCGCTGAGGCTGGCCACGACTCGTTGTTCACCCTGCCAGTCGATCACAATCTGTCCATTATCAATAAATATCCCGGGGTGGAGCTTTCTCTCGCAGGAAAAGAAGGCAACCGTTGCCGGCGCCTGGCTGGCGAAAGCCCGCACTCTGGCGTCTTCGTAATTAAGCACCAGGTAATCTTCCTGGGTCTGCCTGGCAAATATCCTGGCTTTTATGCGGGCGTATTCCTCCATGGTTTTATGCCTGTCCAGGTGATCCGGGGTTATGTTGAGGATAGCGCTGATGCGAGGATGGAATTCTTGAGTGGTCTCCAGCTGGAAACTTGATACCTCTACGACCATTACCCCCGCAGCCATGGATTCAACCAGATCGCACAGAGCCACTCCAATATTCCCGCCGGCAGAACTGC
>JAAZOA010000088.1 GCA_012798055.1 Syntrophomonadaceae bacterium
AGATATTATGCACCCTGATTCCTGCCGACCTCGCAATTACTGGCAATAGATCGTCCCGCTTCCCAGGCCGGCCCACATCCGCAGAGCCATTGGCAGCATGTTGGTGCTCCAGGATTCTCTATTACGCCAGCCAAGTTGGCTAAAGATTGACAATTTTCCTAATAAGAAGGTATATTATGCTAGGAGTAATCCTTATTCCTTATTGGGTGTGGCCGGCCATATTTCCCGACCAGCCGATTGCCAGCTGAAAGGCGGTGGTGAAATGGAACCTATACCTTTATCTCGAACCAGGCGCTTCTATAGCGCAATCAAACTTAAAATAAATGGAGGGGTTATCTTTCAGCACCGATTGGACATGTAACCCTTCCATTAGCGAGGAGGGATTAGGTTTTGATCAAGACCTACTTCTATAATCATGATGAAAACCGGATGTATCATGATATAGACTTGTCTAAGACCGCTGATCTTCTGTCTTCTGTCGATAATCTGCTCTGGATCGACCTCTATGACACCTCAGAAGCAGAACTGGCTTATATAGGTAAGCTTTTTGATTTCCATCCCCTAGCCCTGGAGGACTGCCTGCAGGAAAGCCCCCGGGCCAAGATCGACCGCTATGACGATTACCATTTCTTTGTCTTCCACGCCCTGCGTTATTTCGAAGAAGCAGAGGAAGAAGATGAAATTTCCAGCATAGAGCTGGATGTTTTCCTGGGCGCAAACTATATCGTGACCATCCACCCGGTGGCACTCTTGGCCGTCGGCAAAGCTGCCCGCATATCTCTGACCGATTCAAGGTACATGAACCGTGGCCCGGATTACCTGGTATACAAGATCCTGGACAATATAGTTGATGATTCTTTCCCGATCATCGACCGCCTGGGAGAGCGGATCGACGACCTGGAAGAAAATATCTTCGTCAGCAAGGGGCAGCAGATTACTGAAGAGATCTCCACCCTGCGCCGCACCATAATTCTCCTGCGCAAGGTTCTGATCCCCCAGCGGCAGATTTTCCAAAATATCCGGGGACGGTACGCTTTTTTCGTCAAGGATGACAACGTCCCCTATTACCTGGACCTAGCTGACAACCTGAACAGCATCCTGGACACGGTCAATACTTACCGGGACCTGGTCAACAGCTCGATGGACACTTACTATACCGTACTTTCGGGCCGGACCAGCGAGATCATCACCATTCTGACCATCATAAGTATACTGATGATGCCTCTTACCGTAATCACCGGCTTCTTTGGAATGAACGTTGAATTCCCTGGGCGGGAGCATCCGCTCATGTGGCTTTTGATTTTGCTGGGCATGGTGGGCTTGTCGTTCAGTATGCTGGGTTTCTTCCGCAGCCGGAAATGGATCTAAATACCAAAGCCTCGTCCATACTGCCAGTCTGTACGAGGCTCTCTGCTTCTTGACTCTAAGCCTGTTATCATCCCCTGTGGATCCGGGCGGGCTTTAGCTGTATTTGATACAAAGGTTCCTGATCAGGTGGGCTACATCTTCCACATGGTCCATAGCCATTTCAATGTGTTCATAAACCCCCCGCCATTTAATTATTTCCACTGGATTCTTTTCATTTTCGAACAATTCCCCCAGGTAGTTGCGGTAATATTTGTCTTGCTTATGCTCCAGCTGGCGGATATTCTCGCTGTATTCCATCAGGGTGTTCTTATTCTGCTCGAGTTTATTCAGCAGCTTAAAGGCCCGCTCCTGTAAAAGCAAGGCCTCGTACAAGGTAGCCACCATCTCCTTGACTTGGCTGGTGGGCTCACCGGCTTTATAGAGTATCATGATATCGATGATACCGGTTATATAGTCCAGGGTGGTAGCCAGTTGCTGCACCAGTTTCAATGCGTCTTCGCGATCGAAGGGGAGTATGAAACTGGTGTTCAGTTTCCTGACCAGGGTCTGGATGATCTTGTCTCCTTCATTTTCCAGATCAGTCAGCTGAGCCATCTTCTCATCCAGATTGCGGTAATCACTCACCACTTCATTGAGTATATCTCCTCCCCTGACCACTACCCGGGCACTTTCAGCGAAGAGCAGGAAAAGATTCTCGTCCTTGTTGCCGAATAAAGCCATCGGTAATTGCCTCCTCCACGATTCTTATATGCCTGTAAACGATCGAACCCCCATGCTTACAGCCGGCCTAGAGTGCCCGCAGGTAATCCGGGCGCAAGTAACTCCGATCGTTCTTGACTATTATCTCATTGATCAGTTCCAGTATCTTTTCTTTATCATCCGGCAATCTTCCCCTGATCGGCAA
>JAAZOA010000089.1 GCA_012798055.1 Syntrophomonadaceae bacterium
ATAAGCGCTTCATTGTCAAAGGGCGCTATCTTCTGCAATTCGCTGTTATTCTCTCCGCCGGCCATGATGACGGCGTCATATAACATACCCCTATCCTCCTTAAGCATTGGGTCTTGGGGCTTCCTTGCTCTTCAGGGTTTCCATTTTCAAACATTCGATCAATATATTTTCCGCATTTTCTATGTGCTCGGTAGCCAATTGGCGAGCCATCTGGCTGTCCCGGGCCTGGATAGCTTCAACCAGTTTTTTGTGCTCTTCCAGGGACTCCTTGTTGCGTCCCGGATAGGATAGGGATGCCAACCGGAAACGCTGGATCTGCTCCCGCAGGTTGCTGATTATGGTGGAAAGCCTCTGATTTCGGCTGGCCTGGTAGAGCAATTCGTGGAAATTGGTATCCACCTGGACCAAGCGATCGATGTCGTTGTTGCGGATGGCTTCCTGTTTTTCCACCAGATTGCGCTCCATAGCCTCCAATTCTTCTTCGGTTATGCGTTCGGCCGCCAAGCCTGCAGCCAGGCCTTCCAGGGCAGCCCGTATCTCGAATACGTCGGCAATATCCTTGAAGGAGAGGTCCGCCACATATGCGCCTTTGCGGGGCACCATGACAATAAATCCCTCCAGTTCAAGTTTGCGCAGAGCTTCACGGATTGGAGTACGCGAAACTCCCAACTCTTCGGCCATCTGAATTTCCATCAGCCGCTCCCGCGGCTGCAGGGTGCCATTCATGATGGCAGTCCTGATCGCATCCAGGACCAGTTCGCGCAGAGGTTTGTAAGACTCGAGATTTACAGGGGTTAAGCGTCTCTCCGGCATTTCAATCACCTCTTCCGTAAGATGAGACCAGATAGCTCTCTTCATACTGGTCCTTCATTATCTTCCATGCCTGGCGGGCTTCTTCCCGGCTCCCGAACAGACCCACTACACTGGGTCCGCTCCCGGACATCAAACTTGCCAGGGCCCGGCATTCGCCTAACTTGTGTTTTATTACTGCTACCTCAGGACAGCGGGAAATACTGACTGATTCCAATACGTTTTTCATCTGGGCCGCTAAAGCCATGATATCACATCGGCGCCAGGCTTCAAGGAAAGCCTGGTTGTCGGGGACGCTCTTAACCTGGCCCAGCCGGAAATTTTGGTATATCTCGGCTGTAGAAAGCTGAAAATCCGGTTTGACCAACACCATTTCAAGGCGAGGCCCCTCCGGTAAGGCGGTCAATATTTCACCCCGTCCCCTGGCTAGAGCGGTGCCTCCCACAAGGCAGAAGGGCACGTCCGAACCCAACTTAAGCCCCAATGCGCACATCCGCTCCGGGGAGAGATGCAAGCCCCACAAACGGTCTATGCCTTTTATCACGGCAGCGGCGTCTGTGCTCCCCCCTGCCAACCCTGCCCCTACAGGTATATTTTTCTCGATACATATCTGCAATCCTGCTGCAATCGAAAATTCCTCAAACATCAACCGCGCTGCCTGCCAGGCCAGGTTGGCTTCATCACCCGGTATCGCGGCACTGCTGCTTTGAACTTTAATCCCTTCTCCGCCGGGGCACAGGGTAATCCGGTCCTTGAGACTGATCTGCTGCATGACGGTTTCCAATTCATGATAGCCATCATCCCTTTTTCCCAGCACATTCAAGGTCAGGTTGATTTTGGCCGGCGCCTCTACCACCAGTCGCTCTTGCATCCCGCCTGACTCCTCACTTTTTTCTATTTTTTCTATTATAGTATAGCCCTCCGCCGGCCGAAAACAAAAGTTGCTGGATACCCATGATCACGGGCGCCATTGGCTGGCTTGGATTCACCCCGTCAGCACTCGGCCAAAAATTATCCCCGCCAAAATATAAATCCTCGCCCTAAAAGTCCGGCCTGGAGCCAGGGGCAAGGGTACCGAAATGGAGTTTTCCAATCAGCCGATCAAAACACCGCTTCACCTGTTAAGAACATACGGGTCCGTTTATCCTGCGGCGACTGGAACATCCCCTGGGTGGTGCCGGATTCAATGATTTTTCCGTCCCACATGAAATAGACCTTGTCAGCCAGGCGCCGGGCTTGAAACAGGTTATGGGTAACCATGATTATGGTCGTCTTCAGTTCCCGATTGATCTGCTTGATATATTTTTCTATATCCAGTGAACTGTGGGGGTCGATATTGGCGGTCGGTTCATCCAGGAACAGTACCTGGGGTTTTACCGCCAGGGCCCTGGCGATGGCTACTTTCTGCTGTTACCCGCCTGAAAAGCCGCGAGCATCCTGCTTGAGAAAAGGGGTCATCCCCACCAGCTCCAAGGCCTCTTCCACCCTCTGTTTGACTTCTTTCCCCCTCTGTCCGCGGACCTTCATGCCATAGGCCACATTGTAGAACACAGTCCCTTCGAACATGAACGCGGTCTGGGTGACCATGGCCATCTGCCTCCGCAGTCGCAGGAGCTGGTCCTTCCCCCAGTCCACCCCCTCCCCCAGTACCTCGACCCGGCCAGCGGAGTTGCGGTGCAAAAGAGCCAGGATGCGCAGGATGGTAGTCTTGCCGCACCCATTGGGACCCAGCATGGCATAAATCTCTTTTCCGGGTATGGTGAGCTCGGGCACATTCAGGACCTCGCGAGCACCAAAGCTCTTGGTCACCTCATGTAATCTGAATAATGGTTGCATATTGAAATGACCTCTTTTCGATCAGGTTGATGATCATAATCAAGATGGATGCAATGGCCAGGAGGATCAGCCCGATAGCTATGGCCCGGGCATCATTGCCCATCCTGGTCTCCAGGACGATGGAAGTAGTCATGACCCGGGTAAAACCGTGGATGTTGCCGCCCACCATCATCACCGCGCCTACTTCAGCAATGACCCGGCCCAGAGCAGTGGTCAAGGCGCCGATAATCCCAATACGCGACTCCCTTATTATGGCCCAGGCGGCCTGGCGCCTTGAGGCTCCCAGCGTAACAGCAGTGTCATATACTTCCTGGCGCTGGGACTGCACCGAGCGCACGGTCAGTCCGGTCACTATGGGGAAGGCCAGCACTACCTGGGCGATGATCATGGCTGTGGGAGTGAACAGCAGCTGGTATCGACCAAAAGGGCCCTGGCTGGTGAGCAGCAGATACACCAATAAACCGGCCAGCACCGGAGGTAATCCCATCAGCGTATAGATGATATTGAGCATACCTCGCCTTCCTGGAAACTTCTTCAAAGCCAAAGCCGAACCGAAGGGGATGCCCAATATACCGGCTATCACAAGGGCGGTCAGCGAGACCCGCAGGGACAAAAGGGTTATCTGGATCAGCTCTGGATCCAAAGCCAATATTAATACGATGGCTTGTCTAAGTCCTTCGAGTAAAGTCTGCAAAACATTGTTCCTCCTGGTCCATACAGATGAATCTCCGGCAGAAAAGCCTGGAGATTGGATCCCGCCTGATGGGATTAATGGCCAGGGATGGCTGCCTTCTGCCCAAGGGCGGACCTTTTCAATTTTAACACAAGTCTACAATGGAACAGGAGCAGGCTTTTATACTTTCCTGCTCCTGGCCATAAACACACGTTTATTTTACTGGTACTGCGTCCGGGAAGAAAAGCGAACCGCCGTATTTATCCTTGCCGAATTCAGATATCAGCTTCTGGATCTTTTCTGAGGTTATCCAGTTGATGAACAGGTTGGCCCCATCCATGTCCACATTGGGGAATTTGGCTTTGTTCACCGCAATGACCCCATAGGGGTTAAGCAGGGGCTTATCGCCTTCTACCATAATTTCCAGCTGGTAATTGGCTTTCAGGGCCAGGAAAGTCGCACGGTCGATGAGGGTGTAGCCTTTCAGTTCATTGGTTACTCTAAAGGTGTCACCCATGCCCATGCCCACGTTCTTGTACCAGTCACCGGTGGGAGTGATCTCCGCCTTTTTCCATATGTCGAGTTCCTTGGTGTTTGTGCCCGATTTATCGCCGCGGGATACGAAAGTGGCTTTGGCTTCAGCGATCTTCTTGAATGCGGCCACACTGTCGGTAAGGCCTTTGATCTTGGCCGGATCGCTGGCCGGGCCGATGATGATAAAATCGTTGTGCATTACATCCTTGCGGTTTACCCCATAACCATCTGCGACGAATTTATCCTCTGCTGCCCGGGAATGGACCAGGAGCACATCCACATCTCCTTTGGCCCCCATTTCCATGGCCGCACCTGAGCCGACCGCGATGATCTGCAGATCATAGCCGCTCTCTTTTTCGAATTCAGGCTCCAGTACCCCCAGCAAACCGGAATCCTGGGTGCTGGTGGTAGTAGCCAACTTAAGAACCTTGCCGGTGCCTGGCAGGGCCGGAGCCGGTATCTCCGCGGCTTTCCTCGTGCAACCTCCGCCCAGTGAGGCAATAGCAAAAACCAAAACCATAATCAGGGTTATACTCGTCTTCTTCAAATCATCCAGTCCTCCTTCAAATCCAGCATTATTTAGACTAATCCAATGCTTGCCTTGCACATCCTGCCTCAAAAAAAAAGAGGCATACCTGCGTAAGGCAATGCAACTCATCATTCCTATGGCATCGCTCCTTTCCGCACCGGGAGGCACAGCTGTTTCCATCTGCACCCTATAGGTCCATGATCCTTGACTTTCCAGCTTTAGGACAATGGACTCGGAGACATGATATTCTCTTCTAGAGCTAATATTAAATAAACGCTGACTACTTTGCAACACCCGGCCTGATTTTCTGCAGCATAGACTCCCGGGGCTCAAAATAGTTATACTGGAATCAGCTGAACTGCAAAGGAGATGAATTGCGATGGCTTCTATCAATATTTCAGGCACTGACTGGTTTTTCCAGCATCAGCCCGGCACCAGATACCCGGGCACACTGGTGTTTATCCACGGCAGCGGCGGGAGTCACCATTTGTGGGAAGCCCAGATGGATCTGGGCTTCGACTGCATTGCCCTGGACCTGCCCGGGCATGGCCAATCGGGGGGCCAACCCGCCGCCAGCATCAGTGATTACGCTGCGGCCGTATCTGAGTTTCTGGCCCAGATGCAACTCAGCCGGCCTGTTTACCTGGCAGGCCACTCCATGGGTGCGGCTATAACCCTCACCTGTGCATTGCGCCAACCAGATCTTCTGGACGGCATCATCCTGATCGGGGCTGGCCCGCGCATGAAGGTCATGCCCTCTTTCCTGGATGCCTTGCGCTCCGGTAATAGCGATCCTGGTTTTTTCAAGCTGGCCTTTTCGCCCGATGCCCCGGCGCAGATGGTGGATGACATGGTCCAGACCATATCCCTGGTTCCAGCGGAGGTGCTCTATGCCGACTTCTCTGCCTGCAACGATTTCGACATCAGCCAGGAACTGGAGGGGATCCGTTTACCCGCCTTGCTTATTGTGGGTGTGGACGACAAGCTGACCCCGCAGAAGCTTGCCCAGTATATTTCCGACCACCTAACCCGCGCTCGTCTGGAGGTCATCTCCGGAGCCGGGCATTTTGTGATGATCGAAAAACCCATAGAGGTCAACCGTTTGATAACGGATTTCTGTACCCAGCCCCGGTAATTGCCCCCAAACTATCCCCGAACATTTATTCTTTTTTTGCTTGACAGAACACCTGTTTGCATTTAGAATTGCTAATAGAACTTATGTTCGTCTATACATGCAAAGGAGCGGGTGAAGATGTTTGCCGAGTACAGCAAGAGGGAATTTGTGCAGACTGCAGTGGGGGCCACTGGATTCATAATCGTCAGCTATCTTACCATGCTGGGCTTGCTGCTGATCATATCTTAAGGGTCGGCAGCGGATAGGCTTGGAGCCTTGATTTCAATAATCCCTGTTATTTTTTACCACGAAAAAAGGACTGCATCCCGGATGCAGTCCTTTTCGTTGCTTATCTTAGGCGTTGGCGGAAGCGATTCTGATCTCCAAATCCTGTTTGTCATAAACAAATAATTCTACTGTTTCAGTGAGCACATCTGCGTAGGTGTATGAAACCTTCCTCTCTATTTTACGTTCATTCAACCTTACCACAAATATATTCGGATATATGGATTCCAAAATTCCTTCTCTCTCAATAATGCGATTTCTTCCGCGATTGGCTTTCAGTCTGACCTTGCTGCCCACGAAAAATTCCAGATCTTTCTTGATTTCCGAAATAGCCCTAGGGGAATTCAAACCATCACCTTCTTTATATAAATCTACTTGTAATCATATACCACAGGGGGTATAATGTCAAGATTAATTAGATAGTATATTAAAAAATAACGGAGGTGTCAACCGAATACAAATAAATTATAAAGATTCATCATTAATTACTTGCTTGGAAGTAATCATCCTCATCATACAGTGACGCTAAGAGAGCAGAGCATCCACCAAACGGGCGAAGTCAGGGAGGCTCAAATTCTCGGGCCGCAGTTTAGGCGAAAGACCCAGGGATTCAATGATACGCCCGGTCTCCTCCTTGTCACGGCCGAAGAAGTCCACGCTGATGTTCAAGACGGTCTTACGCCGTTTCTGGAAGGCTGCCCGGATGAAGTCATGCAACACATCTTCGCGCTCGACCCCAATCCGCTCAGGATTAGGAACAAGCCTCACCACAATCGAATCCACGTCCGGCCGGGGGTAAAAACAATTTCGGGAGACAGCCATCACCGTCTCGACCCGGGCGAAATAGGCTGCGGTGATGGTCAGCCTGCCATAATCCTTACTGCCCGGCTTGGCCAGGAGCCGCTCACCTACCTCCTTCTGCATCATCAGGGTGGCAGATTTCATCCCCGGGCATTGTTCCAGCAATTTAAATATTATGGGGCTGGTGATGTTGTAGGGGATGTTGGCACATACCCGGTAGTCGATGGGTCCGGCCAGGCCGAAAGCTCGGCGAAGCGCGGCTTCGATATCCACTTCCAGCACATCGCTGAACAACAGTCTGAGATTGGGGTGCTCCGCGGTCAAATCCTCCAGTACCGGCTGCAGGGAACGGTCAATCTCGATTGCCA
>JAAZOA010000090.1 GCA_012798055.1 Syntrophomonadaceae bacterium
CGCTTTACCCCAGTTCTTGTTGAGGCCTTTTACGGCTTTGTCAAGGATTTCCGGGACAACATCGATCAGAATCACATCGAAACCTGCTTCCAGACTCACCTGAGCGATACCGGCACCCATGGTGCCTGCTCCCAATACTCCGATCTTTTTAATATCCACTCCAATACCTCCTTAATTCTGTCTAAATGCTCCTGATTTCGATTGCATGTAAATAATCTGAACAACTACCCTCCTTTGCATACTTTTGT
Organism: Syntrophomonadaceae bacterium; assembly: GCA_012798055.1. GTDB lineage: Bacteria > Bacillota > Syntrophomonadia > Syntrophomonadales > Syntrophomonadaceae > PHAA01. The sequence goes on from JAAZOA010000090.1 coordinate 249, forward strand.
ATATGCAATATTGCAACAATCATGCCAGCTGAGACAGAAAATCTCCAATTAAAAAAATCCCGTGTTTTCGGGTTTTCGAAAACACGGTAAAAATTTTTGTATATCCATATAATGGTATGGTCGCTTTTTGCGACTATTTTATTTTAATTTACATGAAATCAGTTGCTATTCAAACAAAAAAGCGTTTCATTTTGCAACCACTGTCCTTAAATTTCAACCCGATCTAGGTCACTCTTAGAAATCAGGCCATATTTGTACAATTTTCTATAAAGCACCGATTTGTTAAGGCCAAGTATTTTGGCGGCTTTAGCCTTGTTGTTGTTGGTCTTGGCCAGCACCCTGCGTATGGTCTCCATCTCCACCTGTTCGACTGCATCCCCCAAATGGTCAGTGACCGCAACTTCAACTGTAGGCGGGGTGACCAACCTGGAAAGAGACGGAAAATGTTCGGGATTCAGGGTCTTCTGTTGATTCAAATCAGCCAGGTTCATGGCTCTTTCCAACAGATTCTCCAATTCCCTTACGTTGCCGGGCCAGTCGTAATTGCACAAGAGATGTATGGCTTCGGGGGAAATTGACTCAACTGAAGAGTGTAAGCGCTGATTAAGTTTTGGCACCAGATAATTAGCCAGCAAACCGATATCCTGGGCACGCTCCCGCAGGGGCGGAACCTCCAGGGAGACCACATTGAGGCGGTAATAAAGGTCCTCCCTGAACTTGCCCTTTTTGATCATATCCTCCAGGGGCCGGTTGCTGGCTGCAATCACCTGCACATCCACCGCAATCGGCTTTGTGCCCCCGACCCTTTCAACTTCGCGCTCCTGGAGCACAATGAGTAGCTTGGACTGCATGGTCATGGGCATGTCGCCGATCTCATCAAGAAATATGGTGCCGCGGTTGGCCAGTTCGAATTTTCCTGGTTTGCCGCCTTTGCGCGCCCCGGTGAAAGCACCTTCTTCGTAGCCGAAAAGCTCTGATTCCAGGAGTTGATCAGGCAGCGCCGCGCAGTTGACCCGGATGAAGGGTTGATCAGCCCTGGGGCTGGCTTTATGAATAGCATTGGCGAAAAGATCTTTGCCGGTACCGCTCTCACCGCGGAGCAATATCGTGGATCCCGTGTAGGCGGCCCGCTCGGCAATAGACTTGACCGCCTGCAAGCGGGTATCTTCGCCGACGATATTGTCAAAACTGTTCTTCGACCGGTAAATACTGTTGACCACGTCCTTATATACCGCCAATTCACCTTCCAGTTCCCGCAGTTTTTTGGACAGGATTTTGACCCCGGCTGCGTCCAGCACCAGACTCTGGCCCATGGCTCCTATCAATTTCCCATCCTTGTAGAGCGGCATGCGGAAAACGATGGTATCGTGATTGTTCACCGGCCAATGGTCGGCCAGGTGAACCTCCTTGGTTTTCAGTACTTCGGGCAGGCGTGAATGCGGAGTTATGTCAAGCACATGCTTGTCGATCACATCTTCTTCCGTAAGGCCCAATATTTCCAGGTAGGTTTTGTTGACTTTGTTGATATTGCCCTCGGTGTCGACCATGATTATGCCTATGTAGGGATTCTCCACAATACCGTCCAGTATTTCCATGAAAATCTCGTTCTTAGGTTCTCCCATCAGATCAGCCTCCTCTTAACCTCACCCGGATTAATCTTCCGGTTTCCCTGCCGACGTAAATTGCTGATGGATTCAAGGACCAGTCCGGCGTGAATATCAAATTGAGACACCGGCCTCTAGCAGTCCTTCTAACATTAAATTATAGTCGCAAATTGCGACTATTCATTGTGATTTTTTGCACATTCATTCTCATAAATCTACCCGGTATATACGCGCAGGTGCATCTGCACCGAGATTCCTGCCTCTGGACCTACCGTCCCCTTTTGCGCAGTCCGCTTCAACGCCACTGATCCAGGCAAGTGCCGATTTTAGCCGCTGGCACCAGCAACAGTTGCTGCAGGGGTACGCTTCTGCGAAAAACACGGCCGTAACCCTTGCTCACCAAGCGGTTGTCGAATACCACCACTGCTCCCCGATCTGTTTCGCTGCGGATCAAGCGCCCCACTCCTTGCTTGAAGCGCAGGGCTGCATCTGGAAGCATAAAATGGGAAAAACTGTTTTGTCCCAGGCGCAGGTAGTGCTTTTCCCAGGCGCGGCAGTATGGATCAGAAGGGGCTCGGAAAGGCAGTTTGACGATAACCAGGTATTTTAGCATATCTCCTTTGAGATCTACACCCTCCCAGAAAGTCTCCACTCCCATCAATATGGAATTGGGGTGGCTGGAAAACTCATGCACCAGACTAGCGAATTCCCCATCAGTGTGCTGGACCAGGAGGTTCAAGCCGTGAGCCTCGCACAGGGGACGTATCTTGGCGGCTGTTTCCTCCAGTTGTTTGCGAGATGTGAACAGGACCATGGTCTGACCCCGCTGGGCTAAAAATATTTCTTGTAAAGCCTGGATAAGGGCCTGAGTGAAACCAGGGCTGCTGGGTTCACCCAAATCATCGACTAAATAAAATCCGGCTTGCTGCTGGTAATCGAAAGGCGAATGCTCAAGCAACATCTCCACCCGGCCCGCCTCGGCATATGGTCTTAAGCCGCAGCGTTCCACAAGGGCGTCGAAACTCTCCTCCACGGTCAGGGTGGCCGAAACCATCACCAAGGTACGCAGATGCTGGTAGAGCCTTCTGTCCAGCATCTGATTACTCTCCACGTCAGCTGCACACAGTACCGCAGCGTGACCCTCGGAGAATTCTACCCAGGTCAGGCTGGTGTGAAGATGCAATTTTTCCGCCATGATAATGAACATAACTTCGTCCATCTCGGTCAGGATTTCCCGGATTGCAGCCAGTTCCAGGGCATCCTGATTCTCCACTGCATCAAGTATGGGCCCGAAACGCTCCAGCAAGGTATTCAGTCGGGGTTTCCAATCCTCCCTGTATTTGGCCAGGGCTTGCGCCAGCCAATCGCTGTCCAGGTCTTCACTGTCAAAAATCTTGGCCACATTGTATTCCTGCTCCCGGTTCATGCACCGGTCAAAACAAACGAAGAGCTCCCCGGTAGACTTAATCAGGTTTTCAACCAGGGTCCCCATCTCATCAAGCTTGGATTTCATACCCGGGTAAGATGAAGCCAGATGCATGAGGTATCCCCGCTTGGAGCGTCTATCTCTCAATACCAGACGCTGCAGCTGGTGCAGGAAATCGAAGTGGGAGAATCTTAAGGCCAGTTGATCGAACATCTCTTTA
>JAAZOA010000091.1 GCA_012798055.1 Syntrophomonadaceae bacterium
CAGAAGCCGGTTCAGTTCGCGTGCGGCTTTTGGGGAAAGAAAATCTCCTTTTTCCAGGAGAACTCCCACTGACACCAAGTGCGGGAACTTCTGCAGCGCTGATTGCAGCGGTTTATCATCAATAAAGTCTTGCAAATGCCGCAGCCCCGCAAGCCAGGCAGCCAGGGCCCGCTGTAGATCCTTCCAGATATATATCAGTTCGACCCCCCGGGCTTCCAAACCATTTCGGCTGGCCGCCTGCAGGGCCATAATCTCCTGCTGTTTGACCTGGAGCCTTGCGGTTAGGTTTTTGATGCCATTATAGGTGCGGGCCTGGCGCCTGAGGCTGGAAACCAGCAGTTTTTTTAAAGCCTGCTCTTCCAGCTCAAGATTATGCAGGGACCGAATGTCGGTGATTATCATTTCCCGCAGCTGGGGCACATAACGGTCGACGAAACTGGAGTAATAATAGGTGTTGAGCTCCAATATATAGTCATCCCAGGCCTCTATCTCAAGCACCGGAGCCGCCATGGCCCTACTCATAGCACCATAGCGATCACTCAAGTCCAGGACCAGTCTGTCCAGGAACTGCAGATATTTATCTTGCTCCAGGCTAGGATCCAAAATCAATCCACCCCCCATAATTTTTTGAGAACTGACCCTCTGGACATGAGAAAGGTAGAATCTGCGGCTTGTCGCTCTTGGCCGCGGAAGCCCTGTTTCTGGCCTGGGTCGGCATGATCTTGCCAGTATTTCAGCATTGCCCGGGCTGAACGGCGCCATGAATCATCAGCTAGGGGAGAGATTTCCCGCAGCAACTCCCCATTCATGAAGGTTTCTGCCGGGATCCAGTTGAATAAGCGCATATAATCCTGCAGCAGCTTGGAAGCGGCAGGGCGGTCCAGGTCGAGTTTGGCCTCCTTGCGAGCCAGGCGAATCAGATTCATGCCGGTAAAAGCTTCATGGGGAAGAGCTGTAAAGCGTTCCGAGACAACCTGTTCCAAAACCTCCAGGGTCAAATCGGGGCTGGGTTTATGCCAGTTAAGCAAGATCTGGGCCAGGGCGTCATCCGGCCGCCAGTGGAGCAGTCCCGCCGCTCTCTGCACCAATTCCAGGTGGCCATAATGGCTGAACCCGGCCAAGCTGGACAGAGCTATGGTATTGATATCCAGGTAGAGGAGCGAACCGGGATCGGGTTTGAACCCCGGAAATCGGCTGCGATATAGAGCCAGGGCTTGCCCGTGAGGATCGACAGGCTGAGCCAGCAGGCAATAAACCGGTATGGCTTTGCGCAGCAACTGGCGGACGGTCTTGTGAAGAATGCCATCCGGGTCCGCTATGTTGCTGAATGTCCGGTTGTCGGCTTGACGGAGCAGGTCAGAGGTGACCAGCAGGCAGTCAGCGATCAAGCCGGCCTTGAAAAGCATTTCGGCTGCCTCCATTACCGCTTCTATCGTGTTGGCTTGCCAGGGAGCAGCCGACTGCAGACTCCTGGCTCTGTCAACCGCTTCAATCGCGGCAGCGATCATGGCTGCCTGACCACCATATAAACCGGAATTTTCGGCTCCGCTCCCGCTCAGAACCGGGCTTACGGGTTTTGATTTCAATTCCGGCAGCAGCTCATCGAGCCGGTCCTGCAACATCCGGCGCAATACGGGATTGGTCGTCCTGGCCTCCATATAGGCGCACTGTTCCGCGTTCATTTGAACTATAAGGTCTAGATAGCCGGACTCGAGCTCGTCTCGAAACATACTGATCAGGAATTGCAGATCGCGTCCGGCCGGCTGCTCCGTTGCGATCACTTTACCCAGATAACTTAAAAATTCAGCTGCAAACGGGACTGGCTTCTGGGCGAGGTACAGAGCGACGATGCCGCTGTCCCGGTTTTGATAGAGCCAGGACCAGAAAAGACCGCGGTATGGAGTGAAATAAAGAGCACGATGCATAAAATCCAGCTCCTGGGGTGTTGACGGCCGCAGGCTTTGGATCTGGCCAGGATCAGCCCTTAGTCGTCTTCTGAGGCCCAGTTCCTCTTCCCAGGTGTCCCATAGCGTGGATTGACCGGTTGTTATATTTAATTCATGCAGTATCTTAACCATAGTTGTTTCCCCTGATTTACCTGGAATATAAAGCCCGGTTCAAGATCTGGCAGGCATTCCGGGCCTTGATATTGTCGGCTTCGGTTAAATATATGTAGTAATAGATTGATTTCTCCTTGTTGGTGAAAACACCTCCCAGGCAATCGCTG
>JAAZOA010000092.1 GCA_012798055.1 Syntrophomonadaceae bacterium
CCCCCGTACCAAGGAATTCGAAAAGCGGATCGCCGCTTTCGTGGGTGCTCCCCGGGCCGTCTGCCTAAACTCGGCTACCGCAGCCATGGAACTGACCCTGCATATCCTGGGCATAGGCCCCGGGGATGAGGTGATCACCTCGGCCTATACCTACACCGCTTCCGCTTCGGTCATCGCCCACGTGGGAGCCAAAATCGTCCTCATGGATACGGCCCCGGATTCTTTTGAGATGGATTATGCCCGGCTGGCCGAAGCCATAACCCCCCGGACCAAAGCGATCATCGCCGTGGACCTGGCCGGCAAGATGTGCGATTATGACGCCATCTACCGGGCGGTGGAAGAACGCCGGGATGTCTTCCAGGCCAGCAACAAGCTCCAGGCCTCGTTTGGCCGGGCGATCGTAATCGCTGATGCCGCCCATGCCCTGGGGGCCACATGGCATGGCCTGCGCTGCGGGCAGGTGGCCGACTTCACCTGTTTCTCCTTCCATGCGGTGAAGAACGTGACCACCGCCGAGGGTGGGGCCGTGGTGTGGCGGGAGGACCGGGGCCTGGACAGTGACTGGCTGTATAAGCAGTTCATGCTGTACAGCCTCCACGGCCAGTCCAAGGATGCCCTGGCCAAATCCGAAAAGGGGGCCTGGGAATACGATATCGTCTTCCCCGGCTTCAAATGCAATATGACCGATATCCTGGCGGGTTTCGGCCTGATCCAGCTCAGCCGTTATGAGGGCCTGCTGGCCCGGCGCCGGGACATGATCGGGATCTATGACCAGCAGCTGATCCCCCTGGGCATGGAGCCCCTGAAGCACTACGGGGATGATTACGCCTCCAGCGGCCACCTGTACCTGGTCCGGATCCCGGGGATCGGCGAAAGCCCTCGCAACCAGATCATAAAGGCCATGGGCCACCGGGGCATAGCCTGCAATGTGCACTACAAGCCCCTGCCGCTGCTGACCGCTTACAGGAAGCTGGGTTTTGATATCAAGGATTTCCCCAACGCTTTTGCCATGTATGCCAACGAGATCACTCTGCCCCTGCATACCCTGATGAGCGATGATGACCTCTACTATGTCTGCCAGAGCTTGAAGTTCTCGGTCTACGAGGTGCTGGGGAGGACCCAGCCGGCGCAGGGGTAGGGTGAATATATGTACCGTCGCTTTTGCAAACGCATCCTGGACCTGGCTTTAGCCCTGATCGCTCTGCCCTTGTGGCTCTTTATCCTCTTGATCATAGCCCCGCTCATATACCTGCAGGACCGGGGCCCGATCTTCTACAATGCCAGGCGTCTGGGCAAGGACGGGCGGACCTTCACCATGTACAAGTTCAGGACCATGAAGACGGACGCCCCGGATATCAGGAATGCTGATGGCTCCACCTTCAACGCCGCAGACGACCCGCGCCTGACCAGGATCGGCAAATTCCTGCGCCAGAGCAGCCTGGATGAGACACCCCAGCTGCTCAATGTGATCCGGGGCGACATGTCCCTCATCGGCCCCCGCCCGGACTTGCCCGAGCATATGGCTCTCTACCAGGGCGACGAAACCCGTAAACTGGAAGTCAGACCGGGGATCACCGGCTTCAGCCAGGCCTATTTCCGCAATACCCTGCCCTGGAAGCAGCGCATCCAGAATGACATCTACTATATCGACCATATATCCCTGGGATTCGATGCCCGGATATTTTTCAAGACGATTGCTTCGATCCTGAAACGCCAGAACATATATGTAGTGGAGAACCCGGGGGAGTCCAAGGAAGACCCCGCGCGGGAGAGGAGGCTCGACCGGCGATGACAGGCAGGGATGATTTGGCCTATACCCTTAACCCCATGCAGTGGGACACTGATTTCTTCGGCCTCAGCTGCGCCAAGGCGGTCCTGGCCCGGCCCTTGAAGAGGGAGGACTGGGATGAACTGAAGAGCCGTCTGGAGAAGTTCCAGTTGGTCTACCTGGAAAATCAGAACTCCCTTCCGGTCAATGCCCGGCTCATCGGCCTGGAGACCTCCGCCTACCTGGTCGATATCAATGTCCAGTTCAGCAAGCAGCTCCCGGGCGGCGGTGCCCGGGCCGATGACATCCGGATCTTGAACCCCATGCCTTATGAAGAGCGCCTGCTGGACCTGGTGGAGTACAA
>JAAZOA010000093.1 GCA_012798055.1 Syntrophomonadaceae bacterium
ATGCTGAAACGAAGACTTTATATATTTGCACTCTGGTACTTTGGTCTCTAGCAGCGCCAGCTCTTATTATCTCGACTGACCCCCGAAGACTAAAGAGATTAGCGGTTATTTTCGCTTGTCTATCCTTTGTTGTTGCTATTGAAGCCTTTACTGGATATCTTACATCAGGCCCTAACAGCTTTATATATGTCTATGGTTCAAACTATTTGGGTCTGGGCAGGGTGATAGGTTTGTCATTGATTCTGGTGATCGTTTATTTCCTTTTTTGGTCAAATATATTACATGAAAGAATCTTCGCAATTTTGTTGGCGCTCTTCTACTTATGGATTTTACTTGTTGGAGGAGGTAGGGGACCACTTCTTGCTGCATTATTTGCCGCTTTGATTCCATTGCTTTTTAGTATAGGAGTGTCTGAAGGTAAGTTGAAAATAAGACGCTTTTCCATTCCGATTTTTACTTTAATTATTTTGTGCATAGCTATATTGGGATACTTGAATGAAACAGGTCAAATGACGCTAACGTTGAATCGTCTGACCGTTCTTCAAGAAGCTGGCATGGGTAAGTCTGCTGGGGCTAGGATGGAATACTATATTTACTCGTTTGATTTATGGAAGCATTCGACATTATTCGGGCATGGAATTGGTTCCTGGCCAATTATTAGCGGTTTGGGGGATATTAGGAATTACCCGCATAATATTATGTTAGAAATATTGGTGGAATTAGGTTTAATCGGATTCATCATTTTTGGAATACTAATTTGGGCAGCTTTTTCACTGTTGAGGCCGATCAATAGGATAGCATATGAACCGATCAAGATGCTATTAATTATGTTGACGGTGTTTATGTTGTTCAATGCTATGCTGAGCGGCGATATTTCGGACAATCGTCTTTTGTTTGCTTGTATAGGATTAATGCCAGCTGCTCAATTTATTAATCGAAATGTGGAGAGAATATGACAAAAAATGTATGCATTTTGACGTCAGTGCACAGTCAATCCGATACCCGCATCTTTTATAAAGAGTGCAAAACCCTCGCTGATGCGGGTTATGATCTCTCGCTGATTGTGCAGCATGAAAAAGACGAAGTCATTGATGGAGTTCGGATATTGGGCATTGCCAAACCGAGAAACCGCAGGGAACGGATGCTGCAGACAACCAAGCTTGTTTATGAACGAGCTTTAGAATGTGATGCAGATATTTACCATTTCCATGACCCGGAACTGATACCGGTAGGACTGCGCCTTAAGAAAAGGGGAAAGAAGGTCATCTATGATGTCCATGAAGATGTCCCCCGGCAGATATTGTCCAAGCCGTGGATTCCTGCTTCCATGCGCAATATGATCAGCTGGCCTATAGAGAAATTCGAGAATTATGCGGCGAAGCGCTTTGATTACATAGTCACAGCCACTCCCTTCATAAGGGATAGGTTCTTGAAAATTAATGAGCAAACCGTGGATGTGAATAACTACCCACTTTCATCCGAACTTTATATTCCCGAAATGGATTGGAACCATAAGGAGAGGACCATCTGTTATGTGGGTGGAATCAGCCAGGTCAGGGGGATAAACGAAATGGTGGAGGCCATTGCCTTGACCCGGTATCCACTGCTTCTGGCCGGCGGATTCTCAACCCCTCTGGAACGAGATGCAGTGATACAAAAGAAGGGCTGGGATCAAGTCATCGAACTGGGCCAGGTTGACCGGAATGGGGTTAAGGAAGTATTGTCCAGATCGATGGCAGGTTTGGTGATATTAAACCCCATTCCTAATTATCTTGACGCCCTGCCGGTTAAGATGTTCGAATATATGGCCGCTGGTATACCTGTTATAGCGTCTAGATTTCCCCTTTGGGAAGAGATAGTAGAGGGCAATCAATGCGGGATTTGTGTTGATCCGTTGAATATATATGAGATTGCCGATGCTATTAGCTGGATAATGGACAATCCGGAACAGGCAAAAAATATGGGTGAAAACGGACGCCGAGCGGTTGAAGAAAAATACAACTGGGAAACCGAAGGGAAAAAACTGTTTGCTGTGTATGAAAAGATATTGCGCTAACATCTCATGAACCCGAATTGATTTAACATGGATGAGGATAATATTATGTTTGTGTCTATCGTGATACCAATTCTGAACGAAAGACTTTATATCGAGAAATGTTTGAATTCAATACTTGAGCAAGAATATCCACCAGATAAATTTGAAATATTACTTGTGGATGGCGGATCAACTGACGGAACCAGAGAAATCATTAATCAATATATGCAAAAATATAAGAATATCAAATTACTGGATAATCCCAAGAGAATTGTACCTTGTGCAATGAATATTGGCATAAGAAAAGCAAGTGGGCAATTGATCGTCAGAATGGATGCCCATGCCGATTATTCCCCCGATTACTTATCGAAGTGTGTACAATGGTCGCAAAAAACTGGTGCTGACAATGTCGGTGGACCAGCACTAGCGAGGGGAAAGGGCTTCTGGGGAAAGGCGATCGAATATGCGCATTATTCTGCCTTCGGACTCGGTGGGGCAGATTTTCGAACCGGAAAATATGAGGGAGAGACAGATACGGTTTTTGGTGGTGCATTTCGTCGCGAAGTCTTCGATCATGTAGGTTTCTATAACGAACATCTGGTTAGAAATCAAGATATTGAACTCAATTCACGAATAACGACGGCTGGTGGAAAGATATTTATCACTCCAGAGATTCGTTCTACTTATTATTGCAGATCCAATCTGAAGGATTTGTGGAGGCAGAATTACCAAAACGGGCTATGGAACATATACACCAGCTATATTTCTAAATCAGCACTGTCATTACGTCACTTTGTCCCGTTGTTTTTTGTTGGTGGACTTTTGTTATCATTTCTTATCCTGGTATTGGGCTTGACCATGCCAAACGTGTCAGGTTGGTATTTTGCGCTACCCTTTGTTTTATGTGCTGGATCGTATTTCACTGCAGCCACGATGTTTTCACTGCAGATTTCCTGGAAAAACGGCATTCAATATTTGCTTCCGCTGCTCGCGGTATTTGCCACCCTGCATATTAGTTATGGATGGGGATCAATAAAGGGGCTTTTTACGGTGAAACAGTGGGCGCGTGAAAATGCGGCATAAAACATAGAAATCAGGTGGGATTTTGTTCAAGTGGCTATATACCTTAAGGGGCAAACCAACTCCATATTATGCGGATTATTCACTTGCTTTGATCATATGGAAACCTATTAGGAAGTGGCTAAATGTCAGGGTGATTCCGTTTATTCCCTCAACTAACTTAAGGATAGCTGCTTATAGGGGCCTCGGTTACAAGATTGGGAAAGACGTGTTGGCAAGCGTAGTGTTGGCAAGGCTTATAGGGGCCTCGGTTACAAGATTGGGAAAGACTCATTTATTGGCATGGCTTGCTATATGTATGATATGGATCCTGCCCTGACCCAAATAGGCGATAATGTGACTGTGTCATACGGGTGCAAGTTTGCCTGCCATGGGAAAGGGCAATCGCATACACCGATTGTAATTGAAAACGGGGCTTATATTGGCATGGCTTCCCTCATACTATCGGGAAAAACAGGGTTAAGTATAGGTAAAGGGGCAATTGTCGGAGCCGGCAGTGTCGTTACCAGGTCTGTGCCTCCCCATTGTGTAGTGGCAGGAAATCCAGCTCGGGTCATTAAGGACGCTAAAAAATAAGGAGTAATTCCTGGAAAGGGTATAGAAAATGGCAGACTATTTCGTTCATGAGAGCAGTTACATAGACGACAATGTTTCTATAGGTCAGGGGACCAAGATCTGGCACTTCTGCCACGTGCAGGGCGGAGCTTCTATCGGTGAAGGCTGCTCCCTGGGCCAAAACGTGAATGTGGGCAACAATGTCAAAATAGGCAGTCATGTGAAGATACAAAACAATGTCTCCATATATGAGGGTGTGGAGATAGAAGACTATGTGTTCTGCGGGCCATCCATGGTGTTTACCAATGTCCTGACGCCCAGAAGCAAATACCCCACAGGCTCAGCTGGTTACAGCAAGACGTTGATCAAGGAAGGGGCTTCCATAGGTGCGAATGCCACTATAGTATGTGGCCACACGGTGGGCAGAAATGCTTTGATTGCTTCAGGGGCGGTGGTCACCAAAGACGTCCTGGATCATGCGCTGATGGCTGGAGTCCCGGCTCGATGGATCGGGTGGGTCTGTGAATGCGGCCAGAAATTGGATTCGGATCTGATTTGTTACGAATGTGGCCGGAAATACGAAGAGGCTGAGAATGGATTGATTCTTTTACCATAAATGAAAAGAGGTTGGAAGATGCAGTTTCGCGACTTAAAAGCCCAGTACCAGGCATTGAAGGGGGAAATAGACCAAGCAGTGCAGGCTGTCCTTAATGAGGGCAGCTTTATTATGGGCCGTCAGGTCAATGAATTGGAACAGAGCCTGGCTGAATATGTGGGGGTAAAACATTGCGTTGCCTGTGCCAACGGCACCGATGCCCTGAGTCTGGCCTTGATGGCCTGGGACATAAAAGCCGGGGACGCGGTGTTCGTACCCGACTTCACTTTTTTCGCTACCGCGGAAGTAGTCTCTCTGGTGGGGGCTCATCCGGTATTCATCGATGTGGAACCGGATACCTTCAACATGGACCCGGCCAAGCTGGAAGTGG
>JAAZOA010000094.1 GCA_012798055.1 Syntrophomonadaceae bacterium
CTATATTGCCGAATTCAAGCAGGGCTAGAGTCATCTCTTGTAATTCTTGCTCTTGGCAAAATCCCTGGCATTCTTTATCCCGCCAAACTCGGCAAACATCCGCTGGTTTTTTTCCTGTTCGATCTGCCTGGAATTCAGTCCTTCATACTGGGCCTCTTTTCTCAACTTGGTATAGCTAATCAGGCGCTGCTCAGCGATCGACCCAGCTTCGATAGCTTCTCTCACCGCACAGCCTGGTTCCCGTTGATGGGTGCAGTCCCTGAATCTGCAGCTTTGGGCCAGGGTTTCGATGTCCCCAAAAGCATGCTCCAGATCTGCGCTTTCCAGGCCGAGTTCGCGCATGCCGGGCGTGTCTATCACCGCTCCTCCTGAAGGTATGATGATAAGCTCACGGCCTGTAGTCGTGTGCCGACCGCGGTCATCCCGCCTGATTTCCTGGGTAGCAATCCAGTCCTGCCCCACGAGCCTATTTATCAAAGTCGATTTGCCAACCCCAGAGGACCCTATGAAAGCTACCGTCTTGCCTCTTTTGATATATTTTTTTATCGGTTCGTAGCCGTCATCGGACATGCTGGACGTTACCAAACACTCAACTCCCAAGGCCACGTTTTCTATCTCCTTGAGTTTCTGATCAATATCCCTGCACAAGTCGGCTTTAGTCAGGACTATGACCGGGGTGGAGCCGCTGTCCCAGGCTACAGCCAGATAGCGCTCAAGTCTTCTCAGATTGAAGTCCCGGTTCAGGGACATGCATATAAACACCATATCGATGTTGGCCGCCACCACCTGCACCTCGTGAGCGGTACCGGCAGCTTTGCGGATAAAGGCGCTGTGTCGTGGCATAATCGCATGAATTATGGCATGCCCCGCTTCATCATTGTCCCTATCCATGAGGACAAAGTCTCCCACTGCTGGAAATGTCGCATTGTCATCAGCCAAATACCTCAGGCGTCCCGAAACCTCGGCATAGATTTCCGAGGACTCAGTTGCCACCCGGTAAATCCCCTTATTTTGAGCTATGACTCTCCCCAAGCTGAACTCTCCATATTCCTCCGCTTGCTTTATTATTTTCTCCGACCATCCCAGGTCATGTAACCTATCCTGCAATTCCCTGCCTCCAATTGCCGGCCGCATCCTGCCGTTACGCATTTAATCGAAATACCGCGAATATCCCAGTGTGATCGAGTATATCTGGCTGTTTTCGCCTAGATTATAGTTGCTCCGCTCCCGGTTCGCCTGGCTGGAATAAATAAGCAAAACCCCCGGTTCGGTTTCAAACCAACCCGGCAGGATTTCCGCGCTCTGGTTTCCCACCCATTCCGGATATTTTGCACGATACAACTGCAGAGCGGTTATTGACTTATCGCCTACTTTTATACCCATTGCTGTCGGGAACGCTGGAGTGTAAGCTTCGATCTGCAATACCTTGCCCGTTGAGTGTCCGAGCACGATATCACAGCCGCTTGGATAAGTACGGACACTGAAAGGCTCGCGGAATGGTCCGCCTGGATCTTCCTCGATTCTCTCCCGATATCTGTTCCCCATCATTTTATCCACTTCAAGCACCGTCATACCCAAGCGCAGTCCCCCCAAGTATTCAATGCTCTGGCCGGTTGGAACCGGCGCAGGCTGATTTGCAGGTGTTTCC
>JAAZOA010000095.1 GCA_012798055.1 Syntrophomonadaceae bacterium
CCTCTGGACCGGGTTTTGACAGAAATACCAGCCGGTTCCTTGTACGAAGGGGAGGACCCGCTGGCATGTGCCCAGCGGGAACTGGAGGAGGAAACAGGGTTCAAAGCCCGGCATTGGGAAAAAATATTGTCTTATTACAGCGCCCCTGGATTCACCGACGAACAGCTGCACATATACCTGGCTGGCGGACTATTTCCCGGCCAGACCAACCCTGATCCGGACGAATTCATCGAGACCGAGTTGGTGCCGCTGGACAAAGCTTACCGCATGATTTTTTCCGGGGAGATTGTCGATGGCAAAAGCATAATCGCCATCCAATATCTCGCTTCCAGGCGATTGCAACCCCTCCCGGAAGTGTAGACCGAATAGTTGGGAGAGGACATGAATACATCTTTGCACGGCGGAGCCCATAGGATCAAAACCGCAACTCCATTGGCACAATACTATGCTGACCTGCATATCCACATCGGCAGCGCTATGGGCAAGGCCGTAAAAATTACTGCTTCCCGCAATCTGCAGTTAAAGACGATAATTTATGGAGATGCCCCGCGGAAAGGCCTGGACATAGTTGGGATTGTTGATGCAGGCAGCACCCTGGTCATAAAGGAACTGAAGCAAATGTTGGCCGAGGGCGATTTGGCCGAAAGTCCCCAGGGAGGCTGCCTGGCGGGCAACGGGATCCTGGTGGTTTTGGCAAGTGAGATAGAAAGCCGGGAGGGAGTCCACCTGGTCTCCTATCTCCCCGACCTCTGCAGTCTGGAAGCCTGGCAGGGTTATTTCCGTAACCGGGTCAGGAATCAGCAACTATCAACGCAACGAGCAGCAGCCGGGGTGCAGGAAATAATCGATTTGACCAGGGCCTTGGGGGGGATTTTTTGCCCCGCCCATGTATTCACACCTCACAAGGGTATTTATGGTGCTTGGACGGACCGGCTGACGAACAAACTGGAGGCTCCCAACCAACAGTTCAAAGCCCTGGAACTGGGCCTCAGTGCAGACACAGAAATGGCGGGACGGTTAGCGGAAACAGCCGACTATGTGTTTCTGTCCAATTCTGATGCCCATTCCTCAGCCAATATAGGCAGGGAGTTCAATCTCCTCCAGTTAGGCGGACTGAATTTCGAGGAATTGCGTCGATGTATCGAAAACCTCGATGGACGGTGTATCTTGGCGAATTACGGTCTGCATCCCCGTTTGGGGAAATACCATCGCAGTTTCTGCCCGGAATGCAGCACTATCACAACAGATGACCCCCCCGTGACGCAGTGCGCCCGGTGCGGTAATGAGAGGGTGATTATGGGTGTTTATGACCGGATCGTAGCCATCCAGGATCATGCCCAAGCACAAGCGCCGCCCGATCGACCTCCTTATCATTACCGGGTCCCCCTCAAAGACCTGCCGGGGATAGGGGTAAAGACCTGCCACCGATTGCTGCAGGTTTTCAAAAATGAACTCGAGTTGCTGGAGAAAGCTCCCCTTGAGGCGATAAGGCGCGAAGCCGGGGCGAAAGTTGCCGATGCTATTGGCAAAATGCGCTCCGGGGACCTCTCAATAATCCCTGGGGGCGGCGGCAGGTATGGACGGGTCCAGCTTGGCTAGTTAGGCTTGGGATCGGAGGTAGAGCAGATGAAACCAGTATATATAATAGGCCACAGAAATCCTGATGTTGATTGTATAGCCTCGGCGGTTGCTTATCAGTCCTATAAAGCACAAACCGGGCCGGGTAACTACCTGGCTGCGGCTGCCAGCGAACTCTCACCTGAATTGGCGTGGTTGCTGGATTATTTGGAAATCCAACCCCCGTTGGTGGTTAAGGATGTGGGAACCCGGGTTGAGGACATACTGGATGATGATGAAATAATATTTGCGACTCCAGATACATCCCTGGCTGCTTTGGGTCTTCTGATGCGAGAAAAGAAGATTAAAACCATGCCGGTCCTGGATGAACAACACAGCTTTCTGGGACTGATCACAATTGGCGATATAGCTATGTTGTATATGGATGCTGTGGGAACCGGCCATGACATTGAGAAGAGCCCCGAGATACTGAAAAATCTCCTGGCCATAAATGCGAGCCAGATCATGAAAACACGTGATTTGATCTTGTTCGAACCGGATGAAAAGGTTGAGGAGGCAAGAAAAAACATGCTTGCTAGCCGCTTCCGCAACTATCCGGTGGTAGATGAAGCCAACCGTTATTTGGGTATGATTTCCCGGTATAGTCTCTTGCAGATGAAACGCAAACAAGTCATACTGGTTGACCATAATGAAAAAAAGCAAGCGCCCGAGGGGATTGAGGAAGCCGAGATTCTGGAGATAATAGATCATCACCGGGTTGGAGATTTACAGACCCTGTGGCCGATCTATTTTCATAATGAACCGGTTGGTTCTACCTCAACACTAGTGGCGGAGATGTTCATCCAGAACCGTGCAGTGTTGAGCCGGCCGATTGCGGCCTTGTTGCTGTCAGGAATCATGACCGACACCATGATTTTCAAGTCTCCCACGACTACCCCGAAAGACCGGCGCATAGCGGCCGAATTGGAATCGTTATCTGGACTTGATGCCATCAACTGGAGCAAGAGACTGTACTCCGAAATCAACCGGGTAGATAAACTGAGTGATGAAGAAGTCATAAACAGCGACCTGAAGGAGTACGTCAGCGGTGAGGTTACCTTTGCAGTAAGCCAGGTGGAGACGGTAGATTTAAGACTGTTGGCCGAGAGGCGATCCAAATTGCTTTCCATAATGGAAGGGATGTGTGCAGCCAAAGGGTATGTGCTCATGTGTCTGATGGTTACCAATATCTTTCAGGATGGTACTGAAATAGTCGTTGCGGGACAGAAGGGTCACCTGGTTGAAGATGCCTTTTTGCACCAACATATCGATGGCGGTATTTTTCTTAAAGGCATCTTGTCCAGAAAGAAACAGGTTGTGCCGGTCATTTATCAGGCTCTTCGCCAGGAACGCTCCATCGTTTGATGGATTATCAGCAGGTGGTCCCGGGGGAAAAGGCAAAATCAATCCAGCTGAGAAGCGAGTTGGAAAAATCAAGCAGGCGGGCAATTCGGAAAAAGAAGTATTGGGGTAGACAAGTGGACAAACATATCGCATCATTCATGGATTATATCCATTTCGAAAAGGGGCTGTCGGCCAACACCCAGGCGGCATATAAAAGGGATCTCTGCAAGTTCAGGGACTACTTGAGACGAAATTTCCAAGTCGACGATTGGGAAGAGGTCAACAAAAAGCATATTTTAGCTTTCCTGGCAGGGGAAATGGATAAAAAAGCTGCCAATGCCAGTGTAGCCCGGACTTTTTCCAGCATCAAGGCTTTGTATAAATTCCTGGTGGCGGAGGAATACATCACTCTAAATCCGGCTGCGGATTTGGAAACGCCGAAGATAAAGCGCAAATTGCCCCATGTCCTGTCCATCGAAGAGGTGGATAAGCTCATGGAACAACCCGACGTTTTAATGCCCTTGGGCTTAAGGGACCGGGCCATGCTGGAACTGATGTATGGGACCGGCATAAGGGTTTCTGAACTTCTGGCCCTGCAGTTGGAAGATCTTAATACAATGGCGGGATTTCTGCGTTGTGTGGGCAAGGGTCGCAAGGAAAGGATCATTCCGGTTAACCGGACATCCATCATGTGGGTGGAAAGATACCTGGCCCGGGCCCGTAATCAAATTTTGAAGGGGCGTCATGACCGCACCATGTTCCTTAATGTCCGGGGCAGGCGGCTGAGCCGACAGGGCTTTTTCAAGATACTGGCTAATTATGGGGAAAAGGCAGACATCGAGAAGGAACTCAGCCCGCATACACTGCGTCACTCATTCGCTACTCACCTGCTTGAAAACGGAGCCGATTTGAGGGCTGTCCAGGAAATGCTGGGCCACTCGGACATCTCTACTACCCAGATATATACCCACCTGACTAAAACTAGGTTGAGGGAAGTATATTACCAGTATCACCCGCGCTCGTGATGGCGTGGGGGTAGACTCCGCACCGGAGGGGAAACCCTCGAGAGTCAGTGCGAAATTAGGGAGGGAAATTGAGCCCATGAGTAAAAGAGCGATTCTCTTGGTGTTGGACAGCGTCGGCATAGGTGCAGCAGAGGATAGCTGCATTTATGGGGATGAAGCCTGCAATACCCTGAAACATACGGCTGAGGCCGTGGGGGGATTGAAAGTCCCCCATATGCAGGCACTGGGATTGGGCTGCCTAGAGGCACTGCCTGGGGTTGAACCAACCTCGCAGCCAAAGGGAGCATACGGCAAAATGGCGGAGAGGTCCAAAGGAAAAGATACAACCACCGGGCACTGGGAAATGATGGGAATTGTCCTGGAGCAGCCTTTCCCCACCTATCCCCACGGATTCCCTCGGGATGTGATCCAGGAATTGGAAAAGCGGATAGGGCGCAGCACTTTGGGGAATGTGGTGGCTTCAGGTACTGAAATCATCGCCCAGTTGGGACAGAAGCACCTGGAAACAGGTTTTCCCATCATTTACACTTCCGTAGACAGCGTCTTTCAGATGGCTGCCCATGAGGAGATTATTCCCGTAGCCGAGCTATACCGGATGTGCCAGATCGCCAGGGAAATACTGCAAGGGCCCAATGCAGTGGGAAGGGTTATCGCTAGGCCTTTCACAGGCAGCCCGGGCAGCTTTGTCCGCACCCCTAGGCGGCATGACTTTTCGCTGCAACCCGGGCCAAATATTTTGGACAGTATCGTAGCCAGCGGGCAAAAGGTAATCGGGGTTGGCAAGATAAAGGACATCTTTGCAGGCCGTTCAATCACTGAATCCTATCCCATAGAAAACAATCGGGATGGCATGCAGAAAATCGTCGCTATCTTGCAGGGCGAATTTGCCGGGATGGTCTTCGCTAATCTCATTGATTTCGATATGCTCTATGGTCACCGCAATGATGTGCAAGGTTATGCTGCGGCTCTGGAGGAGTTCGACCGCTGGCTACCCGAGCTTTATGCCGCCATGGGGCCAGAGGATGTGGTTTTCATATCTGCTGACCATGGGTGTGACCCGACTACCTGCGGTACAGATCATACCCGGGAACAGGTTCCAGTGCTGGTCTATGGTGAAAACATCGCAGCCGGTGCAGCAATAGGTACCCGCTCGTCTTTTGCCGACCTGGGCCAGACCGTAGCTGATTATTTAGGAGTTGAAACCAAGATGTATGCAGGCCAGAGCTTCTTGGACTTGATAAGGAGATAAAGCATGGATGCCCAGGACATAATACTAAAAAAGAGGGACGGCCTGGAACTAAGCGGGGAAGAAATCGATTTCCTGGTGAAGGGCATTGTGGATGGCAGCATTCCTGATTACCAGACCAGTGCCTGGGCGATGGCGGTGTTCTTCCGCGGTATGAGCGAAAAGGAAACCAACCGGCTGGCCCTTACCATGGCTTACTCCGGGGATGTGATTGATTTGTCAGCTATCAAGGGATACAAAGTCGACAAACACAGCTCGGGGGGAGTTGGAGACAAGACCACGCTGGTCGTAGTACCCTTGGCTGCGGCCGCTGGAGTGCCCGTAGCCAAGATGTCAGGGCGGGGACTGGGCCATACCGGAGGAACCATCGACAAGTTTGAGTCCATCCCGGGCTTTCAGGTGGAAAGAAGCTACCGCCAACTAGTTGAGCAAGTCAACAAGTTCGGGGCAGCAGTTATAGCCCAGACTGGCAACCTGGTCCCAGCCGACAAGAAGCTCTATGCCATAAGAGATGTGACTGCCACCATCGACAGTATTCCGCTAATTGCTGCCAGCATCATGAGTAAAAAAATAGCCGCCGGAGCCCAGGGCATTGTCCTGGACGTCAAGGTGGGTAATGGTGCCTTCATGAAGGATCCTGGACAGGCTGCGGAACTGGCCCAGACCATGATGCGCATCGGCTGCGGTGCTGGTAAACGAGTCGTAGCCATCCTGACCGACATGAACCAGCCTTTGGGTCATATGGTGGGCAATGCCCTGGAAGTAAGGGAAGCTATTGACCTGCTAGGAGGCGGAGGACCCGATGATCTCAGGCAATTGTGCACCTGTTTGACAGCTCACATGTTGCAGATGGCGGGAGTCAGGTCTGGATATGATCAGGGTGCCGAATTGGTCCAGGAATTGCTGCAATCCGGGGCAGGACTGGCAAAGTTCAAACAAATGGTTGCTGCCCAGGGAGGAGAACTGGATTATGAACCGCCTGGCTACGGACTACCCCGGGCGGTTATCGAGGCGGAAGTGCCGGCAGAACGAAGCGGCTACGTCGTTTCCATAGATACGGAGAGAGTGGGCAGAACCGCCATGCGCCTTGGAGCTGGGCGGGAGAAGATCGGGGATACAATTGATCCGGCGGTGGGTGTCGAAGTGATTAAGAAGCGGGGCGATCTGGTAAAGGCCGGTGAAGTTCTGGCCAGGATCTACGCCAATGACCAAGCCCGCTTGGAATCTGCCTGCCAGGCTATCAGAGACTGTTACCAACTGGACGGATCGCCTCCTGAGGAACAGCCCCTTATACTGCAGACCTTTGCATAATCGGATCATGCGGACCTTATGGTCGCGAACCAGGCTATTGTTGGCTGAACTTTGCTGTGATAAAATCATTTTGTATGGTTTACTCAAGACGAGAGGAGCGAGTTTAGATGAGTAGAGAAGATCTCACCAAAATCATCCTGCCGGAGGATAAGATTCCGAAATTCTGGTATAATGTCCAGGCAGACATGCCCAATCCTTTAGCCCCCGGTCTGCACCCCGGTACCAAGGAACCACTGGGACCGGCTGACCTGGCCCCTCTTTTCGCGATGGGCTTGATCGGGCAGGAAGTTTCAACCGAGCGGTACATTGAAATACCGTCTGAGGTACGCGAAATTTATAAGAAGTGGCGTCCCTCACCTCTGTTCAGGGCTCGAGGACTGGAAAAAGCTCTGGATACTAACTGCCGCATATATTACAAATATGAAGGAGTCAGCCCGGTCGGCAGCCACAAGCTTAATTCGGCAGTTCCGCAGGCTTTTTACAACAAGGCGGAAGGGATAAAACGGCTCACCACCGAAACGGGCGCTGGTCAGTGGGGGACCGCCCTGTCTCTGGCCTGCAAATGGTTCGACCTGGAGTGTATGGTGTACATGGTGCGGGTCAGTTTTGAACAGAAGCCCTATCGGCGAATCATTATGGGGCTTTATGGTGCCAACTGCGTCCCCAGCCCCAGCGATCTCACAGAGAGCGGGCGGGTTGAACTGGCCAAAAATCCAAATACACC
>JAAZOA010000096.1 GCA_012798055.1 Syntrophomonadaceae bacterium
CGTCTCCGGGTTGGCCGCCCGGACGATCCGGATCAGCTCCTCTATTTCGCCTACCGTCAGGGATGGCCTGGCCGTATAACCTCTCGACCTCTGGATCAAAGCCAGCCGGGTATCAGCCCCTGTCATACTCTGGATTGCTTCCGGGTCAGGTTTGCCCAGGCTGTCCAGGGGGGCTTCCTTATAAATGATTCCCTTGGCTGTTAATGTGCCTCTGCGCGGCTCCCCGGTGCCGATCACCCGGCAGAGAGTATCGTAGGGGCGTCCAACCAGGGAAAGGATTTCCTGGCCGGGGCTGACTAGTGCCTGCAGGCAGGCAGAAATGGCATGGGTTCCAGACACGATGGTGGAACGAAGCAGGGCTTCTTCTGCCCCCATGATCTCGGCATAGATGACTTCCAGCTCGTCCCGGCCGGTATCTCCATAGCCATATCCTGAGCTAGGACTGAAATAGGCTTCCCTGACCCTATGCTCCTGGAAAGCTTTTAGGACCTTGACCTGGTTTTGATAGGCAATTTCCTCGAAGCAGGCGAATTTTTCCTGCAGGGCTTTTTCGGCCTGCTTTATCAATTCTGCGGCTGTCATATCCCTCTCCCTGTCTCACAAAACTAAATCCCCGGTCCATAAAGAACCAGGGATATTGCTGACTCTGATCGATACGATACCCCTTGCTTAGGAGCCTTTACTCGGTCTCGGTTTTAACATCCATATTGATAATACCTATGGGCTTGATGGGAGCGACCGTAGATATGGCATGCTTGTATACCAGTTGCTGCCTCCCGTCCAGTTCCACTATCACCGTGAAATTATCGAAACCCTTCACCAGGCCCTTGATCTGAAATCCATTGATCAGAAATATGGTGACCAATATCTTCTCTTTCCTGACCTGGTTGAGAAAAGCATCCTGCAGGTTAAACTGGGTTTTATTCAACAACGTTTGACCCCCCACTCCATTTTGATTATCCGGACCTAGCTGCTGCACTGTCACTATATTCTACATCGACCGGAATTGTCCTTCCACGATTTCACATATTTTGTCTGCCAACTCCGGGGCATGAATATATTGTGTGACATTTATCCAGGTGATCCTTTTATCTCGTTTGAACCAGGTCAACTGCCTTTTGGCGAAATTGCGGGTTTCCTGTTTGATGTCCCGCAGGCAATCCTCCCAATTAATCATTCCTTCCAGGTAGCAATAGACTTGTTTGTAACCCAGGGCTTGCATCGCATTGGAGTCCAAGCTGTATCCCCTGACCCGCAGCTTGACGACTTCATCCACCAGACCCTCCGCTATCATCTGGTCGATCCGGGCTTCGATCCTGGCATACAACTGGTCCCGGTCCCTACATAGACCGACTGCGGCTAACTGATAGGCTTCCCGGTTACGCTGCTGTACCCGGGAAAAGGGCTGCCCGGTCAGGTCATAGACTTCCAATGCCCTTATTGTGCGTTTGCGGTCATTTGATCCAATCTTGGCCGCATATTCAGGATCGATGGCCTGCAATAATTCATAAAGCCTGGTGAGTCCCTGTTCCTGGAGAGCCCTTTCCCAGCGCTGTCTCACTTCCTGTCTCGCTTCGACAGGAAAGAAATCGTACTTATCCACGACCGCCTGGTAATAGAGTCCGGTTCCCCCTACCAGCAAGGGGAGTTTGCCGCGTTTGGCTATTTCATTGATGGCTCCCTGGGCCAGCTTCTGGTAGTCGGCAACGGTGAAATTGACCTCGGGCTCGACCACATCAACCAGGTGATGAGTGACCCGCTGCCTGGTGGCAAAATCGGCCTTTGCGGTGCCGATATCCATACCCCGGTATACCTGCATGGAATCACAAGAGATGATCTCTGCGCCCAGCTTCTCCGCCACCAATACAGATACCTCGGTTTTTCCGACCGCAGTAGGTCCTACCAGGGCTGCCAATTTTTGCATAGATTAAAACCTCATTCTGACAAAATATTCGCCGGGATCAGGTTGCGATAATTACGCCATAGGCGATGGGATTATGTTTGCTGCCCTCAACCCGCCTGAACCCAAGCCTTTCGAATTCACACAGCCCGGCTTCACTCTTCAGGACCACTCTCTTCCTGGCCACCCGGCAGGCCTCGTCTATGCTGCAGGGGTCCAGGGCATCGTGATTGGCGTATCTCCTTAAGGCCGAGATCGGCTGGCTCTGAAGCAACGGCTGGCTGAACATGGGATCGAAATAAATTATGTCCTGTGAGCGGTCCGGCTGCATCTGCAGGTAATCGCGGTGATGCACAGCAATAACCTGGACCCGTTGGACTGCCTGGTTGAGCCAGGGCATTTTCCCCCGGTATAATTTCATCCCCCAGCCAATCACTGCTGCCAGCGCTGGCTGCGATTCGAGCCCGGTTATAGCCCCAGTACCGGAAAAATAGGAGGCTACGATGGCATCTGCCCCCATTCCCAGAGTACAGTCCAGGAAACTGTCTCCGGGCTGCAGTTGGCAAGCCTTGACCATATTGTCGACCCGGCCCTGCTTGCGATGGGCAGCTATCCTCGATTTGGCCATGCTGGGGTGAAAGAACAGCTTTTCCTCCCCGGCCCTCAGCACCGGGCCTTGTTCCTCCCACACTATCACTGCATCCGCGCCGTTTTGAGCGGCCAGCTTGGCCAGGCTCAATCCCCGGCGGGGCACATAAGGGAAGCGGCTTTCAGACAGGAATTCTGCCATGGGCACGCTGACGCTATCTTGCGATTGGGTCGTAGTTACAATCAAATGCATATCTATTTCCTTTTAAACCGTTTCTCCAGTTCGCTCCTGGACATCTCCAGTATAGTCGGTCTGCCGTGGGGACAATTTCTGAAGTCTCTCCCAGCCAGCAGATTATGGACAAGCATAGCCATCTCCTGCCGTGTCAGCATCTGGCCAGCTTTTACCGCCTGTTTGCAGGCCATAAGCGCCAAAAATTCGGTCTTGATATCCGGAGATTTATCTTCTTCCAA
>JAAZOA010000097.1 GCA_012798055.1 Syntrophomonadaceae bacterium
GATAAAGTGTCGGCCCAGAACTGATAGCGTTCATCGGCGCTCATCCCTTCCAGTTCCTTGACCCTGGCGAATCTTTCTCCGCTTTGACGCGGGCTTTGCAGCGGGCCCACGATTTCATCATAGATGACCGGATTTGGTTCTATACAGTCCAGGCATTTCTTAGCCAGGCCCTCTTCCTGTTTTGCCTGCTCGAATCCGCCATAATTCCTGGCCGCGATCAGAGGGTCTTTCATTCCCGGGCAGGGTATGCCCACGATATAAAGCCGCTCCCTCTTCATCTGCAGGTCTTCCAGGAGACGCACTATCCCTCTCGAGTCGCAGCCCTTGACCGCGATTCCTATCCGCTCGTGGCTGTCCCTGAACTTGAGCAGCGAGTTGGCCACATTGTATATGGCGTATTCGTTGAATACGATATTTTTCACGTCCTCGGCGCTGCGGGCCACATAGGATTTGGTCTGAAAATCCAGTTCTCCCTGCTCCCAGGCCAGGAAAACATCGATTTTATCCTCTGCAAAAAGCTTGGCCGCAATAGCTTGAATTTTCCCGGTTATTTCTTTCATTGCGCATCCCTCAGCTTTCTGTTCGGTCCCAATTGTTTAACTTCTTTGACCAGTCTGGCCATGGTCTCCTGGAACTTGATCCCTTCTGCGCCAGAAATCCAGGCAACCTGGTAGCGCTGAGGTTCAAGGCCGATATACTCCATCAGGCTCTTCATCACCGTCTGCCGGCGACGCTGATAGTAATTGCCACTACCATAGTGGCAGTCTCCAGGGTGTCAGCCGGAGAGCAAGACCCCGTCCACCCCCCGGTTGAAGGCCCTTAAAACCAGCATGGGGTCCATCCGTCCCGAACAGGGGGTACGGATTATGCGCACATCGGCATCATATTCCAAGTGGTTGAGCCCGGCCAGGTCGGCTGCCGCATAGGAACACCAGTTGCAGGTAAACACGATTATCTTCGGCTCCCAGGCCCCTTTCTCAACTATAGACATAGTGCATCCACCTCCGCCGCGATTTGATCATTGGTAAACCCTTTCAGATTGAGAGCCAGGGTCCGGCAAGCCGGTAAGCAGGACCCGCAGCCCTGGCAAAGGCTGCTGTTGATGACAGCTACCTGGCGGGTGAAGGGGCCATGGCCGTGGCCGCCCCGTTCATTATATTCCTGTAAGGAGATCGCCTTGTACGGGCAGATCGGTACGCAGAAGCCGCAGCCCGAGCACTTGCTGACCTCCACCTCGGAAACCATGGGTTCGGTGGCCAGTTCGGTCTTGGAAAACAGCCCTAAAACTTTTACCGCTGCACCGCTGGCCTGGGCCACGGTATCCGGGATGTCTTTGGGACCCTGGCAGGTTCCGGCCAGGTAAACCCCGGCGGCAAAGGTCTCTACCGGCTGCAGTTTGGGATGGGCCTCCTGGAACCAGCCGTCCTTGTCCACCGAGAAACCGATTTTCTTGGCCAGGTCCACTGCCCCGGCGGCTGGCACCATGGCACTGGCCAGGACCACCAGGTCGGCTTCGACTTCTATGGGCATACCCAGCAGGGTGTCCTCTGATTTCAGGATCAGCTTCTCCCCCTGGGGATAGATCTTGCTGACCCGCCCGCGGATGAACTTGGCTCCCGCGTTCAGGGCCCGCTGATAGAATTCTTCATAGTTCTTGCCGGCGGTCCTTACATCCATATAGAAGACATAGGCTTCGCCGTCCTCGATCTTGGTCTTGACCTGGTAGGCGTGTTTGGCGGTGTACATACAACAGGCCCTCGAGCAATAGCTCTTGCCTTTGGTATCATCCCGGGAACCCACACATTTGATGAAGGCTATATTCTTGGGCTCCTTGCCGTCCGAAGGACGCACGATCTTGCCGGCAGTAGGCCCCCCGGCCGATACCAGGCGCTCGAATTCCAGCCCGCTGATCACGTCCGGGTACTTGCCGTAGCCGTATTCACCGTACGACTGCTTCCAGTCGAACTGGTCGTAACCGGTAGCCATCACGATGGCCCCGATCTCCAGTTCCTTGTAGACCGGCATATCCGCGAAACGGATGGATTCGGTGGGGCACACTTTTTCGCATATGCCGCATTTATCGCTCTTCAGCTTCAGGCAGTTCTCGGCGTCGATGACCGGTTTACCCGGCACCGCCTGGGGGAACAGCTTATGAATGGCCGTCCTTTTGCCCATGCCGAATTCGAATTCATCGGGGAGTTTCTTGGTGGGGCATTTCTCCCAGCAGGTCCCGCAGCCGGTACAAGCGTCCCAGTCCACATACTTGGGCTTCTGCTTGACCGTCACCTTGAAGTTGCCGATGTATCCTTTCACTTCGACGACCTCTGAGTAGGTCATCAGTTCGATGTTAGGGTGCTGCGCCGCAGCCACCATCTTGGGGGTGCCAATTCAGGCTGCGCAGTCCATAGTGGGAAAAGTCTTATCCAGCTGGGTCATCTTGCCCCCGATGGAAGCTTCCCTCTCCACGATCACCACCTGGTGACCGCCTTCGGCAATATCCAGGGCAGCCTGCATCCCGGCTATGCCTCCCCCGATGACCAGGGCTCTCTTGGTTATGGGGACCGTATTGACCTGCAGGGGTTTGTTGCGCAGGGCTTTGGCCACTGCCATCCTGACCAGTTTTTCGGCCTTGGCCGTAGCCTGGCCTTTATCGTGCGTGACCCAGGAGTCCTGTTCACGGATATTGACCATTTCCATCATGTAGGCATTGATTCCGCCTGCAGCGGTGGCCTTGCGGAAGGTATTCTCATGCATCCGTGGCTAACAGGATGCCACCACTACCTGTTCCAGCTTCTGTTCATTTATGGCATTCCGGATCAGCTCCTGGCCCGGATCTGAGCACATGTATTTGTAATTGGTGGCATACACCACGCCGGGCAATGTTTTCGCGTATTCGGCTACCTTGGCAGTATCTACGGTAGCGGCGATGTTCGTACCACACTCACAAACGAATACGCCTACTCGTTTTTTCATCTCCTTCTCCCCTTTCAGCGGTGATCGCTATATCTCCAGCGGATAGACTCTATTCCGCAGTCAGTCGTGTTAATCCTGGCATTCACCCTGCTTTTTGAGTTCGGCCTGGACAAAAGCCTGGGCCGCTTTCTTGGCCAGCTCCATATCCTTGGCCATCAAGCCCGCCAGTTTGGCAATCCTTTTCTCGTC
Organism: Syntrophomonadaceae bacterium; assembly: GCA_012798055.1. Taxonomy (GTDB): domain Bacteria; phylum Bacillota; class Syntrophomonadia; order Syntrophomonadales; family Syntrophomonadaceae; genus PHAA01. Next base: position 3,163 of record JAAZOA010000097.1, read on the forward strand.
CAGGGTGGCGGAAAGTATGCCGGCTTGGGCCGGGTCAGCCACCAATTTAGCCGACATCTTGTCGGGATTCTTGGTCAGGGCGGTTACGAAAGCTTCGACTTTCTTGGGGTCCGGTTCGGCTGGTTTGGTTTCTGCAGGTGCGGCCGGGGCAGCTGGCTCTTTGGCTCCACCTTCTGCCTCTTTGGCGGCTTTAGCCTGGGCCGCTTTCTCCTTGGCCGCTTTGGCTGCCTCGGCTTTGGCCTTGGCCTTGGCCGCTGCTTCTTCAGCGGCCTTCTCGGCTGCGATTTTGGCTTCAGCCGCTCTGACCTTTACCGTTTCCAAATACTTGCCGGCTTCCACGAAATGCTTTTCGATGCCCACCTGTTTGTAATCATCGCCGCAAGCGATGGCCAGGAGCTCGGTCACATAATATATGGGCAGGTTGAAGGTCTCCTTGAACTGTTTTTCCACCGCTGTCTGGCGCATATCCAGGTTCAGCCCGCACAAGGGGCAGGCAGTGACCAGGCATTCGGCTCCAGACTCCTTGGCATCTTTCAAGACACGGTAGAGCATGGGCATGCCAACATCGGGGCGGGAGGTTACCATGGCCGCACCGCAGCATTCGGTTTTGTGGGACCATTCCACCGGCTCAGCCCCCAGGGCTTTCATCACCTTATCCATGGTCTGGGGGTCTTCCACATCGTCGAAGCCGGTATATTCAACCGGCCTTACCAGCAGACAGCCATAATAGCAGGCCGCTTTCATAGTGGCAAGGGGATATACCACCTTGGCGGCTATGGCATCGGTGCCTATTTTATTGACCAGCACGTCCAGAATGGACAGGGTCTCGGCATCACCCTTTAGCTCGGTTTCCAGTACCGCCTCGATTTTTTTCTTCATGGCCGGGTCGTGCTGAATGGCGTGTTCGGCATGGCGGTGGCGGCTGTAGCAGGCTGCACAGGGAGCTACGATGGTATTGAGCCCCATCTTTTCAGCTATAGCCAGAGTTCTGGCTGGCAGTGCCAGAGACAGCAATTTATCGGTATTGTGCCCCGAAGTAGCCCCGCAGCAGTTCCAGTCTTCCAGTTCCTGCAGTTCGAACCCCAGAATCTCTGCAGTCCTCTCCACGGACATGCCGTATTCGATGCCGCTGCCCTCAGCTGCACATCCCGGGTAATATGCGAATTTCATTATTCCTCACCCCCGAGTTTATCAACGCGCGCAAATATCTTCTTCATCTCTTCCCGCCCTTTGATCTTATGGGGCAAAGGGCTCACTTTACCGCGCTGCAGCATAGGCAGGCCCAGCCCCAAATCCTTGAAGAACTGGCCGGTGGTCAGATTGTATTGCAGCAGCAGGCCAGCTTCATAGGCCCTGCCGAAGTTCTTGACATTGGCCAGGAAGGCTTTATTGAATGCGGCTACCCTTTTGTCGGTCTTATTCCGCTTCAATGCCTCACGGCGCATAGTATCCATCAGGGAGGCGATATCCACCCCCCGCGGGCAGCGAGCCGAACAGGTCTCGCAGGAAGCGCAGATCCAGATGCTCTCCACCCCTAGGGCTTGTTCCACCATATCCAGCTGCAAGAGACGGATCACCTGCCGGGGCGGGTAATCCATGGCAAAGGCCGCCGGGCATCCGGCTGTGCATTTGCCGCACTGGTAACATAGTTTAATGCTGGTACCTGCCTCCGCTTCCAGTCTGGCGATCAAATCCTTCTGGCTGGCACCGGCTGGAGACAATCTAACC
>JAAZOA010000098.1 GCA_012798055.1 Syntrophomonadaceae bacterium
AAGAGAATTATCGGGCCCAGTATACCCTAGCCAGGCTGCTGTTGTCCTTTCTCAAAACCGAAATCATCTGGGTATTCGCCTGCATTAACTATCTCACCGTATTGACCGGGCTAGGATTCAGGCCGGGGCTGGGGACTTTCTTTTTGCCTATCACCATGCTGATTATATTTGTCACCGTCGCCATTTATTTTTTCCAGGCTTTCCAGAACAGATAAGCGATTGTGCGCTTAAATCCCAGATTGATTTGCTTTCAAGTTTTGATCCATTCCCGGCGCAGGGCGATCATGAGGGGGACCCCCACCAAAAAAGCAATGCCCGGATTGATGGCCACACTGAGGGTCAAAACAATGGCAAAGACGAACATCTCTCGGCGATCGTCGCTCACTATCGGTTTGATTAAATCGAGGCCGCTATAAAACAACAACCCTCCTAAAACCGGGGCGGGGACCATCTGCATGATTTGGAGCCCTGAAGAACCAAGCAGGACTGCGATCAGAATCAGTATCATACCTATCAACAAGGTGGCATATTGGGTCCTGGCTCCAAAGCGATAATGAGCTGCCAGACCGCCACTCCCATGACACATGGGGATTCCGCCCAGCGGAGCAGCCATCAGGTTGCCTATCCCCAGGGTCAAACATAAATTCCGGTTGGTCACGCGTTCAGACTGATCGGGGAACAATTCACCGGCTAGTAAGCTGGTTACCAATACCGAGTTGGCCAGCGTTAAAGGCAATTGCGGCAGGAATCCCTGGAAAAATCCGCTAGAGAAATCCTGCCCTGCTGGCCAGACGAAGTGGGGGAGATTGATCCCCCAAATCAGATGCGGAAGTTTGATTTCGGGATGCAATAAATAAGCCAAGGTCGTGCCACCGATCAAGGCTACGATTGACGCGGGAAGCCGGCGGTTGCCCAGTAGTACCAGCATGGTCACCATGACCAGGCTGCCCAACAGCCAGTCAGTGCTGACCATCTTAATTCCCAACAGGGCCAGGCTGATACCCAAACCCGACTGGATGCCCATGGTAACGCTTTTGGGTGTCCATCGGGCGATACGGTCAATGACGCCTGCGAGGGCGATAACCAGCAGGCATAGCCCTGTGAGCAGCCCGGCTGCAGCAATTTCACCAGGGTTCAGGTGTTGCACCAGCATAGCCGCCCCTATGACTTTCATGGGCTGAACCGGAACTGGCAACTGGTAAAACCAGGCGGTGAAGATATACATCAAGCCAAAGGTGAAAAGCACACTGGTGGTGTCAAAGCCAGCAAAGGTTATGGCGCCAATTACAAATGGGAGCAGGGTGCCTAGATCACCTAAGGAACCGGCTAATTCGCCAACTATATTTATCGAGCCGCCGGTCTTCTTCAACTGGTTGCCTGAAGGGTTCATCTCTTTATTTTTTCAAGAGCCAAGCGGCATTCATTTTTGATGAAGTCAGGCCCGTCAGTTTTCAGGGCATCATTCAATACTGATTCCGACCATTCTTCCGGGACCGAACCAAGGGTCCTTATAGCCAGCACTTTCTTGTCGATATACGGTGGATACATCCGGTGGGCAGTATGGTTATGAGGATTATAATAGTGGATATATCCCTTGCGAACCGGAGAACCGTATATGTGGATCGATACTGCGGTTTTGCCATCCATAGCTGCCATCTGATGGATTCCTTCATTAACCGGCAAGACTACGGTTATCTCTCCGGGCGACAATATAGCTTCAGAAAAGGCTTTTACCTCGGCGTAATCAGGATTTGATCCGTCATCAACCCTCTCATACTTGACCTCTTGCACTCTGTTGATGTGGGCGCCAACGATTCCCCAGGCTCCATGATCATGGATAGGATACCGAACGGATGGTTCCCATATGAAAGCCCGGATAGAAAATGCTTTGTCCGCATCCCGATAAATTTGAATGTCATTAGGGTCGATGGAGAGCCACTGGGATTTAAGGAAAACTTCATCCATGACCAGTTTGGACAGCACCGGCCTAAACCAGGTGGGATCCAGGACCAGCTCACCGAGCAATGCTTTTCCCTGGACCAAGAAATCATTCCACTCCAGCTGTTTATTGACCAGGGTTTTAAATTCTTTTCCGAAATCATCGAGTCTAGTGTTCTGCACGATAACTCCTCCTTCTGTCTTCTGAATCGAATTTCTGTCAGATTACCGGGGATAATCCTTGTTCCAGGTACCATACTTGCGGACCTGGGTCCAGTTTTTATAAACAGGATCTTCAGGATTGGCCTTCAATGCTTCATCCTCCTGCAGGTATTTTTTCAGTATACCTTTCTGTTTAAATATCAGTCTATCTTTACCAATGGGACAAACCTTGGTGCAAATGCCACAGGGATAGGCTTTGTTTCCTGTAAGTTCGATATGGTGCTCAAGGCAAGCCCCTATATTGTAGTCACCTACGAACTGGTCTTCGCGCATCTTCAAGGCATTCACCGGACAGCACTTTACGCAGGTTTCGCACTTTATGCACAGGTCTTTCTCGATCATAACATCCGGCAGGAGAACAGCGGCGGTAAATATGGAGACAAACCTCACCCTGGGACCGAATCCAGGGGTCAAAACACAGTTGTTTACACCTAGTGTTCCAAGGCCCGCATACCATGCAGCCATCGCGTGTCCAAAAGCCGCCTTGGGCCTTTCTTTAAGAAGCCGCAGGCTGCCGAATCCATCCCGGGTGAAGAAAAAAGCAGGCTGCCCTTGGCGCACTAGAAATCGCACCAGATTGAAACCTAGCGCATCCAAGGTTCTGTTGGCCGTGTCATAGGCTTCTTTGTGTAGTATGGAAGGAGTGGTTTCAACAATCGGTAGAGGCATGCTTACACCCAGTACAATCACAGTCCTGGCAGGTTCCCACAGGGCCCGCGGCCGAAAATCAGGGGGCACCCGATTATCTTCATCCCATCGTTCGACCGGTGCAAAACCTATCATATCTGCTCCAGCATCTATGGCCCATTGTTTGATGCGGTTTCTCAATTCTGTGCTGGTCTCCATAAATATTCTCCTTTCTCTTAAAATAATTTTACCATTCATAACCAATATATGAAATGCAGGCATGTAAGAAGGCAGGGTTTTGCTCTTAATCTTGAAGGGAAAAAAGTATCCGTGACGAATAAACAAACATGTAGTGTTTAGGGGGGCATTTAATGGGCAAGTTCAATCGGATCGGAATACTGACCGGTGGCGGTGATTGTCCGGGGCTGAACTCAGTGATAAGGGCGATCACCAAATCCGCAATCAACAAATATGACATGGAGGTCGTGGGATTCCTGGATGGATTCCATGGCCTGGTGGAGGGCAACTACATTCATCTGGACCTGAAAACCATCTCCGGTATAGGCTACCGGGGAGGCACTATCCTGGGCAGCAGCAACCGTGACGATCCCTTCAATTATCCTTCCAGCAAGGACGGAAAGGAAGTGATGATCGACGTATCCGATCGGGCAATCAGCAATCTGCAGGATTTGGGATTGGATGGTTTGATTGTTATCGGCGGGGATGGCAGCCTGCATATTGCTGATCAGCTTTATGAAAAAGGAGTCGCTGTGGTAGGGGTGCCTAAAACCATTGACAATGACCTCTCCGCCACCGATGTAACATTTGGTTTCAATACAGCGGTAGATACCGCATCCGAGGCCCTGGACCGGTTGCATACTACGGCCGAGTCTCACCACCGGGTGATGATACTTGAGGTGATGGGGCGATACGCGGGATGGATAGCCCTGCATGCCGGCATATCTGGAGGTGCCCATGTAATCCTTATCCCAGAAATACCTTACAAGATCGAAAGCATCATCAATCAGGTGAAACGCCGGCAATGGCATGACAAAAAATACAGCATAATAGTTGTGGCTGAGGGTGCTGTAGCTCTTGGCGGAGAAATGGTAGTTCAAAAATTGGTGCCCCAGAGCCATGATCCCATACGTTTGGGGGGCATTGGCAATCAGCTGGCACTTCAGATAGAAAAACTGGTTAAAACCGAAACCAGGGTCACGGTTCTGGGTCACCTGCAAAGAGGCGGGTCACCGATACCATATGACCGGGTATTGTCGCTGCGCTATGGTGTAGCGGCTACAGAAGCAATGGTAGCCGGTCAATATGGAACCATGGTCAGCCTCCAGGGCCCGCGCATCGTCACTGTACCGATTAAAGAAGCGATCAAGATTTTGAAAAAAGTAGATCCTGGCAGTGATATGGTAGCTGCAGCCAGAGCAGTGGGTATCAGTTTTGGAGATGAAGATCAATGATGTAGGAGGTTTTGGATAATATGCTTTACAAACCTGTTAAACCGTACGGTGGATGGGTCGGATTGCTGTTAGGGACTCTGCTTTTTGGATTTGCTCTGTGGGGCATTGGATATTCGCTGGATGCAAGCGACCGGGTGCTGAAGTTGCTGCTATACGTGCCTACCTACCTTTTCCTGGCTATTTTTATATATTTTTTGCTGGGTGCATTCA
>JAAZOA010000099.1 GCA_012798055.1 Syntrophomonadaceae bacterium
GACTGGGCTCTCCCAGGGTTCATAATGCTCGGGGAAAGGTCCGTCCTTCATAGCCCCTTTTGCTGATGCAAACAATATCCCTTTGCCTTCCGGTAGCATAATGAAGGGATCCTTAAACGCAGCGCTGGTCGGCCCATTGGTCTTGATGAAATCCGGCACATCATAACCAGTCCAGGTACCCAGAACTTCCGGCTTGGTCGGATCGGGAGCTTTGTTGGCATCCCACCAGACCAGTCGGCGGGATTCGTCTCCGGGCCAGGCGGTTATCCCATCCGGCTGCACCGAGCAGCGGTTATATACTATCCTGCGGTTCATGGGCCAGGCCCAGGCCCAGCTGGGGAACAGCCCCAATCCACTTGGATCATCCTGCTTCCTGAGTTGGGCTTTATAGAACATCTTACCGTCCTTCCAGGTGGTGGCACCGCAATAAATCCAAATGCCGCAGGCAGTGCTGCCATCATCAGCCAGCTTGGCAAAGCCCTCCACTGGCTTGCCGTCAGCAACATTGAAGCCGCACAGTTCATTGGCCACTTTGAGGACATCGGGTTCCGCAGCGCCCGCTGGCCCATCATAATCCCAGGTAAGTTCGGTGATGGGCTCATCTTCAGGACGGGTACTGCCCGCGTAGAATTTTTTCACCTTTTTGGCCAATTCGTTGTAAATCCACAGGTCCGGCTTGGATTCTCCTACTGGTTCGGCACCCTTCCACCGATACTGAACCCAGCGGCTGGTCGAAGCTGCCGTACCTTCCTTCTCGTATACCGCACAGGCCGGCAGGAAAAAGACCTCGGTCTGGATATCTTTGGGAGTCAATTTGGCAACCTTGTGGTTTTCCACCGGTCTCTCCCATGCATCCAGGGTCCAGAAGTCGGCCGTTTCGTGCTCCCATAGGTCAATCATGACCATCCATTTCAATTTGGTCAGGGCTTCCTGTTCCTTGTTGGCATTGGGTCCGCCGACAACCGGATTGGAGCCGTTCACAAAGAGACCATCGATCTCACCCTTGTACATGGCTTCGAACAGGTACATGTGCGAATAGTCCTTGCCGGCTACTCGCTTGGGCAGATAGTGGTAAGCAAAGTCATTGTCCTTGGTCGCGGCTTCGCCATACCAGGCTTTGAGCATGCTGACTACCCACTTGGACGAGTGCAGGCGCCAGCCCGAATAAGGGATACCTGCCTGCACTGCAGCCCGGAATTCTTCCATTGTGCTGGCTGGTAGCTTGGCTGCTCCTGGGGTAACCGCCTTGAGATAACTGACCAGGTCCTTGTTGGCGCCATTTGCCTGGGGAGAAGCTAAATAGCCGGGAATATAGTGATACAAAAGGGCCATATCTGTGGCACCCTGGACGTTGTTTTCGCCGCGCAGAGCATTGATTCCGCCGCCGGGCCGGCCGATGTTGCCCAGTAGCAACTGCACGATGGCAAAGGCACGAATGTTCTGGCTGCCTACAGTATGCTGGGTTATGCCCATGGCATACATGATGCTGCCGCATTTGTCCGGTGCCCCGGTTGAACAAAACAGTTTCAGCACCTGCAGGTATTTGTCCCTGGGAGTGCCGGTAATCGCGCAGACCGTGTCTATATCATAACGTTCGTAATGTTTCTTCATCAGCTGGAAGACGCAGTGTGGATCCTGCAGGGTTTCATCCCGTAATATCTTGCCCTCGGCATCGTACTGGTAATCCCATGTAGCGGTTTCATAGCTGCGTTTGGCCTCGTCATAACCGCTGAAAATCCCGTCCTTGAAGGAAAATTTATCACTGATAAGACTGGCGGCATTGGTATAGTTGACTACATAATCCCGGTGATACAATTCGTTATCCAGGATATATTTGATCATGCCACCCAGGAAGGCGATGTCGGTACCGGAACGTATCGGACAATAGAGGTCGGATACTGTCGAGGTTCTGGTATAGCGGGGATCGACATGGATGATCTTGGTGTTGCGGTTGCGCCGGGCTTCTCCCAACCATTTCATGCCTATGGGATGATTTTCTGCCATGTTGCTGCCCATGATAAGGGCTACATCGGTATTCTTCATGTCGACCATGGAATTGGTCATAACTCCGCGGCCGAAAGAAGGTGCCAGACCTCCCACCGATGAGGAGTGGCATAAGCGTGCCTGAGTTTCCAAATAGACTACTCCGAGTGAGCGCATCAGTTTGGAAAGCAGATAGCACTCTTCATTATCCAGGGCCGATCCGCCGATAGAAGCTATTTTCTCTGTACGGTTGACTATAACTTCACTGCCGTCGGCCAGTCTTTCCTTGTGGATGAAGCTGCTGTCGCGGGTTTCCTTGATCCGTTCGGCAATCCTGTCCAGTATCCAGTCCCAATCTTTCTCTATCCATTTATCACTGCCAGGAGCCCGGTACATCGGTTTTTGGACACGCTTGGGATTTACCTTCTGTTCCCCAGTTTCGGGATCATATATTTCCCGCAGATTGAACATGGAAGAACCTTTAGCGCAGGCACAACCGCGATTAATGGGATTATCCGGGTCCCCTTCCACACTGAGGAGTTTCACGAATTTGCCGGCGGCATCCCGCTCAGAATAAACTAAAAGACCGCAACCTGAACCACAGTAAGGGCAGACCGTGGGAATACCTTTCACATTTTTAATCCTCAACTGTTTGACAGCCGTAGCGGTGGCCTGAAGGTCGAAGCCCAGCCCTGATGCAATAGCTGTAGAAGCTAGGGCAATCCCCCCGCCTTTGAAAAACTGGCGGCGAGTGAATTTACTATTCATTATTCATCCTCCCATTCTGATGTGCTGATTTCGAGACATGTGCACACAAAAACATGCTGCTGGGCAAGCTTGCATTGGGGTGACATCAGTTATGCAATGGAACCAGAGGCGGCATGAGCGGTCGTCACTCTCAGACAGGCGAATTCTCCCGGCGAGGGCTGAATAGAAGCAGTTGAATCAAGCCAAATGGATCCGGTGAAAAAAGGCTGCCCAAATATTAACGCTCTGAATCTGCCCTGGTTTATTGATAACCCAGTGAACTACTGGTCTGTAGCCAGCAACTCAGACAATATTATTCACTTTGAGCTTCACCTGTAAGCTTGACAGCACTTTTCTCACCTCCGTTTTCGATTTATTTTCGGTAGCCATTTATGCGGCGATAGCTACTCGCTTAAGACCGGGCTTAGCTAAGATAACCTTGACGCATCGTAAAATGGCCTGAGTGTTGATTCATTATGTAATTCGACACACATCCTAATATTCCTTCTAATGATTTTTATTATAAATTTCTTGCATGGCTTTATTAAATATGCTAGTTTATTACCTGTAGTTTATCGGCCCCCTGCTATAATTTGGCTCAGATCTCCCGGGATTGACGGGCCGATGTTATTGCATATGCTGTGATAAGCGATATTATTAAATTAACGGCATGCATAAATCTTGACATCAATCCTTACCAAGAAATGAGGGGAAATACTGTGTCGGACTATGCAACCCTAAGTGTATTCCTTTTGCTTACTTTGGTTTTCCCGGTCGGGGCTATGGCCGCCGCCTGGATGTTCCGCGCCCGGGGCAGAGCC
>JAAZOA010000100.1 GCA_012798055.1 Syntrophomonadaceae bacterium
GATGTCTATTCCTTCTTCCAAGGAGGTGGTGACCATATCCGCATAATTGGAAAGTGCCACCATGATGTTGACGCCCAGTATACCCTGGCTAAGCTGGCGCGCCTTCCGGATTTCCTGGCGCAGCCTCCTCTTGCTGGCTTCCAGGTAATTGGTGAATCCGTCCGGTTCCAAGAGGCCCATACCAGCGGCAGCGATGACCCCTACGCCACCCTCGTTGGCCACAGCCGCAGCCAAGCCGGAAAGGGAGATGCCTACCCCCATACCGCCTTGAACGATGGGGATCCGGGCTACCAGATCACCAATCTTTAAAGGTCTTAAATGTTTGATATCGATTTCCATTTCCATCTCCTCACAATCTGCCGAATGAGCCTGATTGAGTCAAGCCCAGCGACAGCCGTACTTAGACTATTTGCTCATCCAGCCTGAATCATCACTGATCTTTCTCATGCTCTTGTCTACTGGTTCGCGTTATGCTATTTTAACGAATGAATTATACCACAAAAAAGCATGATTTATGTGTGCAATTGCGGTTTTGTTGACAATATAGGATACACTGTATAAACTTATCCCAAGCATTCAACCAACTCAACTAATCGACAAAAGGACTGCATTATGTCGAATAAACCGGCAAATCTAAAGAAAGGTAATCATGTCTATGCGAACACAAGCTCTGGGACTCGGTTACTACCTGCCAGAAAGAATCCTTACCAATCAAGAGTTAGAAAAGATGGTTGATACCTCTGACCAATGGATAGTCGAAAGGACAGGGATCAGGGAACGCCACATCGTCGGTCCCGGCGAAAAGAACTCTGACCTATCAGTGGAAGCAGCCCGCAGAGCCCTCCAGGATGCTAAATTAGATCCTCTGCAACTCGACCTGATCATAGTGGCTACTGCTTCTCCGGACATGCCCTTCCCCTCAACCGCATGCATACTGCAAGCCCTGCTGGGTGCCAAGAATGCGGCCGCATTTGATCTGGCTGCAGGCTGTACCGGTTTCGTCTATGCCATGACGGTTGCCGAGAAATTCCTGCTTTCTCCCGATTATAACTACATCCTGGTGGTCGGATGTGATGTAGTATCCAGTGTCATAGACTACACCGACCGAAATACCTGTATCCTCTTCGGAGACGGAGCCGGAGCCATGGTATTCGGGAAATCTGAAGGGAAGTGCGGGATACTCAGCACCAAAATAGGGGCGGACGGGACCGGGGGCCAGCTTCTCTACATGCCGGCTGGAGGTTCAGCCCTGCCGGCCACTCATGAAACCGTCGAAAAGCGCCTGCATTACCTCAGGATGAATGGAAACGAGATATTCAAGTTTGCTACCAAGATAGTGGCCGAGGTTAGCCAGGAGTTGCTGGAAAAAGCTGGTCTGACCTATGATGATATCGATCTGTTTGTGCCGCACCAGGCTAATTTAAGGATCATCCTAAGTGCCATGCGGCGGATGAAGCTGCCTCCTGAAAAGGTAGCTATAAATTTGGATCACTGCGGAAATATTTCGGCTGGGTCCATCCCGGTGGCATTGGCTCAATATCTGGAGAAATATTCCTTAAAGAGTGGAGCCAACATCTTGATGGTGGCCTTTGGCACCGGCTTGACCTATGGCGGAGCGGTTCTGCGGTGGGGGAGGGATTAGATGCGCATACACACCAGCATCTGCGATATTTTTGGAATAGATTACCCGATAATCCAGGGTGCCATGGCCTATATTGCCGGGGGGCGTTTGGCAGCGGCAGTATCAGAAGCAGGCGGGATGGGTACTATCGGTAGCGGCAATTCACCAGCCAGCTGGTTGCAGGAGGAAATAAGGATTGCCCGGGAAATTACAGATAAAAATTTTGCCGTCAACCTGGTGCTGACATCGCCTTATCTGCAGGAAAACCTGGAAGTAGTCCTGCGCGAGAAAATCCCCGTGGTCACAACCGGTGCCGGGAATCCTGGACCTTTCATGGCTACCTTCAAAGAAGCCGGGATTAAAGTGGTACCGGTGGTTGCGGCGGTGGCCCTGGCCAAGCGGCTAGAAAGGCTGGGGGCTGATGCACTGGTTGTGGAAGGAATGGAGTCGGGCGGGCATGTTGGGGAAATGACCACCATGTGCATAGTACCGATGGTAGTCGACGAGGTCAGCATTCCAGTGATAGCTGCCGGGGGAATAGCTGATGGACGCGGGGTGGCAGCAGCTTTTGCCCTGGGAGCAGAGGGAGCCCAGTTGGGGACCCGCTTCATTTGTGCTGAAGAAGCCAATGTCCATACTGCCTATCAGGAAAAGGTCATCAGGACCAGGGACCGTGGTACGGTAATTTGCGGATCGACCACCGGTCATCCGGTCAGGGCTATACAGAATGCCTTCACCAGGGAATATTTGAAAGCAGAGAATAGCGGAGCCGACCAAGCAACCCTGATGAAACTCGGAACTGGCCGTTACCCCCTGGCTGTGGTGCAAGGGGACATGGAAAAGGGCAGCATTATGGCGGGACAAATTTCCGGACTGGTCAAGAAAATACAGCCAGCAGCCGAAATCGTTCATGAAGTCATGGCCGAAGCCGTAGAAATATTACATAAACTGGGAGGTATGCCGTGTTGAGACTGGCATTTGTATTTCCTGGGCAAGGATCCCAGTACGTGGGGATGGGAAAAGAGCTGGCCCAAAGCTTTCCTGCTGCCCGGCAGGTTTACGAAGCCGCAGACGAGATCTGCGGCTATGAGTTGAGCTCGCTATGTTTTGAAGGGCCCCAGGAAAAACTGGATCAAACTCAGTTCGCCCAACCAGCTATCCTGGTCACCAGCCTGGCATGCTTGGCGGTAGCCCGCGAGCATGGGCTGTCTTCGGAGCTGGTGAGCGGACTGAGTTTGGGTGAGTATACAGCCCTGGTTGCTGCCGGTGTTTTGACCATGGAACAAGCCCTGCCCCTGGTTATTAAGCGGGCTGAACTGATGCAGCAGGCCGTGCCGTTGGGCAAAGGAGCTATGGCAGCCATAATAGGTCTGGACAGCCAGGCAGTGGAAAACGCATGCAGGGAAGTGGATGGCATTGTGACCCTGGCTAACTACAACTGCCCAGGACAATATGTCATTTCGGGGGAGAAGGAGGCCGTAGAAAAGGCGGCGGAACTTTTGAAGCAACAAGGTGCGAAAACCATGTTGCTGGCCATATCGGTGCCTTCGCACAGCCCGCTCATGCGGGAATGCTCTCAGGTTCTGGCCCAGGAGATTGCCGGGGTTGAATTCCGGGAACCCAGGCTCTCGGGGATAGTCTCCAATGTCAATGCAGCGGAGAATAGCCTTGGTGATATCCCGCGTTTGCTGGCCGAACAACTGTATTCCCCAGTTCGCTGGGAACAGAGTATAGTCTATATGCTTCCTAAAATTGACTATTTTGTGGAAATCGGTCCAGGTTCCAGCCTGAGCGGATTGATCAAAAAGATCGAACGTAATCGGGTTCTGGGAAATGTTGAAAATAACAGGTCGCTGCAAAAACTGATGGAGAAGGTGAAAAGCTTATGAGTCAGCCTGTTGCGCTGGTTACCGGCAGTTCCCGGGGTATTGGCAAAGCTATAGTGACCCAGTTGGCCCGGGATGGATTCAGAGTCGCGGTGAACTATTACAATAAAATGGATGAGGAACATAACCGGGCCGAAGCCCAGGCGGTGTTGGACGCTATCATCGCTGCCGGTGGAACTGGTATAATATTAGGTGCTGATGTTTCAACGTCTGCTGGAGCTACAGAGCTGGTCGAATCAACGATCAAGCAACTCGGCAGCCTGGAGGTCCTGGTAAATAACGCCGGAATAAACAGGGACCAGTTGCTCATCCGCATCACAGATGAACAATGGCATGAGCTCATTGATACAAATTTATCTTCCGCCTTCTATTGTTCGAAAGCTGCGGTTAAGTTTATGATGAAGAAGAGGTACGGCAGGATCATCAACATCTCCTCTGTAGTGGGAATGGCAGGTAATGCCGGGCAATCCCATTACTCAGCTTCCAAGGCGGGACTGCTGGGTTTCACGTTCTCGGTAGCCAAGGAATACGGACCGCGCGGTATAACAGCCAATGCCGTGGCGCCCGGTTATATCGAAAGTGACATGACTAAAAATCTTCCCCCAGAAACAAGCAGTAAGATGGCTGAACAGATTCCAGTCGGCAGGCTGGGCAAACCGGAAGACGTAGCTGCCCTGGTTGCATTCCTGGCATCTCCCGCGGCTGCCTATATAAATGGCCAGGTCATCAGGGTCGATGGCGGTATGTCCATATAATAAATTGTTTGCATAAAAAATTGAGGAGGGCTAATAATGTCAGTATTTGAAACCGTAAAAAAGATCATAGTGGAAGTTAAAGACATCAACCCGGATGATATCCAGATGGAGTCCCGCTTCGAAGAGGACTTGGAAGCCGATTCTCTGGACATAGTCGAAATGATCATGCTGCTCGAAGAGGAATTTGAATTCGAAATACCCGAAGAAGTAGCCGAAAAATTGAAAACCGTTAAGGACGTTGTCGATTACATCGAAAAACACACGGCTTAGGAATCTTGACAAGAATACTTGAATATGAGGTGAGGTTTTGAAACCACGGAGAGTAGTAATCAGTGGTATGGGTACTATTTGTCCCATCGGTCATAATCTTAAGGATTTCTGGGCTAACCTCCTGGCTGGACAAACCGGGGTAGATATAATTAATCGTTTTGATCCCACTGATTATCCCACCAAGATTGCCGCCCAGGTCAAGGATTTCAACGCTCAGGATTATATGCCCCGTACGGAAGCAAGGCGTATGGACCTATTTATCCAGTACGCCTGTGCTACTGCCCGTTTGGCCTTGGATGACGCAGGTTTAGACATGCAGAAGGTGAACTCAGAGCGGGTAGGGGTATTGGTCGGGACAGGCATTGGGGGTATCGAAATATTTGAGAAACAATGCCAGGTCCTGCAAAAACGCGGTCCCGGAGGAATCAGTCCCTTCTTTATCCCCATGCTGATTCCCAATATGGCTTCCGGACACGTATCCATCATGTTTGGAGCGCGCGGGCCTAGTAGCTGTTCGGTCACAGCCTGTGCTACTGCTACCAACTCCATCGGGGATGCATTCAATATGATCAGATACGGAGTTGCAGAGGTGATGATAGCCGGTGGTACCGAAGCCCCGATAACACCCCTGAGTATCGCTGGATTCTGCGCTATGAAAGCCCTTTCCACCCGTAACGAATCACCTCAGCAGGCTTGTCGTCCCTTTGACCTGGACCGGGACGGATTCGTGATGGGTGAGGGGGCAGGGGTAGTCATTCTGGAGGAGCTTGAGCATGCCATGAAACGGGGGGCCAAAATATATGCCGAGCTAGTCGGCTATGGAAGCAGCTCAGACGCATACCATATAGTTCAGCCTGATCCGGAGGGAAACGGCGCCGCCAGGGCTTTAAGGGTCGCTTTAGCCGATGCCGGGGTGCAGCCTGCTGAGCTTGTTTATTTGAACGCTCATGGTACTGGCACCCGTTATAATGACGCGGTTGAGACCCTGGCCTTGAAGCAGGTTATGGGATCTGATCTCAGCCATCTCGCTGTCACTTCGACGAAATCGGCTACCGGGCACATGCTGGGTTCAGCCGGAGCAGTCGAGCTTATCGCCACGGTTCTCACCTGTACCAATGACCTTATTCCAAGCAATATCAACCTGGATACACCGGATCCCGAATGTGATCTAAACCTGGTCCGGGGTGAAGCCCGGTCAGTGGCAGTCGAAGTGGCAGCATCAGAATCACTAGGATTCGGTGGTCATAATGCGGCACTTGTCATTCGCAAGTACCGTCAATAGGGGATAGAACATGGATATTTACGAAATAATGAAGGTATTGCCCCATCGTTATCCTTTCTTATTAGTGGACAGAATCCTGGAACTTGAACCGGGCAAAAGAGCACTGGGAATCAAGAATCTAACCGTGAACGAACCATTCTTCACCGGTCATTTTCCGGAACGTCCCATATTCCCAGGAGTTCTGATGGTTGAGGCAATGGCTCAGGTTGGTGCCTGTGCACTGTTCGGCGGGGGCAACTACCAGGGCCAGCTGGGCTTTTTAGCTGGCATCGATAAAGTACGCGTAAGACGCCAGGCCATCCCCGGGGATACACTCCTGATTACTACCGAGGTTGTCAAAATTAAAGGGAGCTTCGGGTGGTTCAAGGGCGAGATCCGGGTGCAAGATAGCCTGGTATGCAGTGCTGAGCTGATGTTTGGAATGGAAAAGCCGTCTCGAAAGGATGAATAGATGTTTAAGCCCTCATTTAAACCTAAGAAGACCTATATCGACCTGTCCGCGGTCAAGAAGACTCCCGTAACCTTCGATACCCGGGAAGGGAATTTCCCTTGTCCCGCCTGTTCGGTATGGTTGTCAGAAGCTGAAAAAATCCAAAACAACGACTTCTGCCCGCGCTGCGGATATCACTTTGCGGTGGGTGCCCTGGAGCGAATATACGGGGTCTGTGACGAAAACAGTTTTACCGAATTGGATGCCGGCTTGTCGTCCCTGAACCCGCTGGATTTTCCAGACTACGCCGATAAACTGGCTAAAGCCCGGGAGGAGACCATTTTAATGGAAGCCGTAGTTACGGGCACTGCTGCTATTGGTGGTCACAATGTGGCCATTGGGGCAATGGATGGGCGTTTTATGATGGGCAGCATGGGATCGGTGGTGGGCGAGAAAATATGCCGGGCTATAGAGCGAGCGGCAGAGCAGTCCTTGCCATTTATCATCTTCTGTTGTTCAGGGGGAGCGCGGATGCAGGAAGGGATGCTGTCCCTGATGCAGATGGCCAAAACCAGCGCTGCGGTTGGCCGCCTGCACGCAGCTGGATCGTTATATATTTCGATTCTTACCCACCCCACTACAGGTGGGGTTACGGCAAGTTTTGCCTCGCTGGCCGATGTGATTATCGGTGAGCCGGGAGCACTCATCGGTTTTACCGGGCCCAGGGTGATCGAGCAGACTACCGGCCAAAAATTGCCACCGGGCTTTCAGCGGGCTGAATTCCTGCTTGAGCATGGAATGTTGGACCTTATCCAACCCCGGCTGGAGATGCGTTCACTACTGGTACGCCTATTGAACGTTCACCAAGGAGGCAACCATGACCAGAAATAAATTTGAATTTGAGAGCAATTACCGGCTCCTGGAATCCAAATTGGCAGAGCTAAGGGATCTTTCCGTCACATTGAATTGCGATTTCAGCAACGAGATTGCCAAGGTTGAAAAACGTATCGCGGAATTAAAGGCCGAAAGGTACAGGCACCTGACCCCCTGGGAGCAAGTGCTGATGTCCCGAGATTTGGAAAGGCCCATGACCAGGGATTTTGTGGAGTTGCTGTGCACGGATTTCGTGGAGATGCATGGTGACCGGCTATATGGAGATGATCCCGCGATCGTTGGCGGAATAGCAGTATTCGAAGGGCGAGTAGTGACGGTCATCGGTCACCAAAAGGGTAAAGACACCAAGGAAAATATTGTCCATAACTTTGGCATGCCTCGCCCTGAAGGCTATCGTAAAGCCTTCAGACTGCTCAAGCAGGCAGAAAAATTCTCCCGGCCGGTCATTACTTTTATCAACACTCCAGGAGCCGATCCTGGGGTAGGAGCTGAGGAGAGAGGAGAGGCCTGGGCTATATCCCAGTTATTATTGGGTTTAAGCCAATTACAGGTACCGGTTATATCCGTCATCACCGGCGAAGGCGGCAGCGGAGGGGCGCTAGCCCTCACCGTAGCTGATCGCATACTGATGTTCAGCAACGCAGTATTCTCGGTGGCTTCACCCGAAACATGCGCATCGATCTTGCTGAGGGATGTTAAACGAGCCGACGAGATGGCTGCAGCCTTGAAACTCAACGCAGTTTCCCTCAAAGACATGGGTATAATCGATGAAATAATCGAGGAACCGGTGATGGAACCTTTATTATCTTCCCAGTCATTTACCCAGTCACTGCGATATAGCTTGAAAAAACACTTGGACGAGATATGCGGGACAGAAATACCTGACCTGCTGGAAATGCGCTATCAACGTTTGAGAAAAATCGGCCGGTTTCATGAAATTCAATAAGAATTGAAACCATACGTACTGGCGGAGCGAGGGTGATTTGTTGAGTGCCGGCTCTGCCTTTATTTTTGCCGTTTAATTATAATCATGGATATTAGACTTATAATTACTGGTTATGATAAAATGTAGCTATTAACACATGTAGGGGGTGAATAGGGTGCTCGAATTACGAAACATATTTTTGCAGGTAGACGGTGAAAGCGGTGAAAAAGTCGAGATACTCAAAAATTTAAATATCGATTTTCAAAAGGGTAAGGTTTACGCGGTTACCGGCCCCAATGGAGGAGGAAAGACCTCGATTGCCAAGGTCATCATGGGCATCTACCGGCAAAGCCAGGGCCAGATATATTTGGAGGGCGAGGATATCAGCGATTTATCCGTCACAGAACGTGCCCAGAAAGGGATAGGCTATGCTTTCCAGCAACCTCCCCGCTTCAAAGGCATTACTATACAAGATGTAATGAGCATAGCTTCCCCCGGTGCAGACCTGGTCAGGATCCGCAGTTTCCTGCGGGACGTGGGCCTGTGCCCGGAGGATTATCTTGACCGGGACCTTGGAACTGGCTTAAGCGGCGGAGAGATAAAAAGAATAGAGATGGCCCAGCTGTTGCTGCGCGATCCGCTCATCAGCATCTTCGATGAACCGGAAGCCGGAGTAGACCTTTGGACGATTCAGAAGCTGCTGGGTCTAATCGTGTCGAGATATAAACACAATCCCAACAAGACGGCGGTAGTAATAACCCATAATGAAAAGATAATTCCCATCTGCGATGAGATCTTGGTAGTAGATGGAGGGACCATCGCCGCCCAGGGGCCACCCGAGAAAATTTGGCATTTGATCAAAGATGATATCGAGTGCAAAGTACGAAACCAGTGTCAGGGGGAAGTAACTTATGGAGTTAAATAAGCTGGAGATGGATTTGTTAAAATCCATCACTGACCTGGAGACTGTTCCATCGGGTGCCCTTAATATAAGGCTCAACGGCAAAGCGGTTATGCGTCAGTCTTCACCTAATATTTCGGTAGGTCCGAATGATGAAGGTACCGGGCTAAAGGTGGAGATCAAACCAGGTGCCGTAAATGAGACAGTGCATGTGCCGGTGGTCTTGACCCAGCCTGGCTTGCTGGATAAGGTATACAACACATTTATAGTCGGGGAAGGAGCCGATGCCACTATTATTGCAGGCTGCGGGATCCACAACGACAGTCATGCTATTTCCAGGCACGATGGTATACACGAGATCATTGTCAAACGCGGTGCAAAGCTGAAATATACGGAAAAACACTACGGTGAAGGCAGCGAGCAGGGTAAGAGGATTTTGAATCCATCCACGGTAATCACAATAGAATCAGGCGCTATTGCCGAGCTTGAAATGGTGCAGATCAGGGGCGTCAATGACACTATGCGCTCCACGGTGGCCCATATACATGAAAAAGGCAGCTTGAAAATTATTGAACGACTGCTTACCCAGGAGGAACAGCGGGCGGAATCCGATATCATGATTTACCTGGATGGAAACGGCAGCAATGCCCAGGTTATTTCCAGGGCTGTAGCTCAGGGCCATTCCTACCAATTATTCCGCGCTGCACTGATCGGCAAGGCGCCCAGTGTGGGACATGTAGAATGCGATGCTATTCTTATGGATAGTGCCAGGATAAGATCTATCCCTGAACTGCAGGCCGAAGATGCCGATGCAGTTTTGACCCATGAGGCAGCAATCGGCAAAATTGCTGGTGAGCAGCTTATCAAACTGATGTCCCTGGGTTTGACTGAACAGGAGGCAGTGAACACGATTTTGGAGGGCTTTTTAAGATGAACCTGAATCTATTCAAAACCTATGTAAGGGTGGTAGAAACCCAGAATCTTTCCAAGACGGCTGATGATTTCGGAATTTCCCAACCAGCAGTCACCAAGCAGATACAGAGCCTGGAAGATATTTTTGGAGTCTTGTTGCTGGAGAGATCTGGCCGAAAACTGAAACCGACTGAGGCCGGGGAGATTCTCTTCCACCAGGCCAAGGAGGTCATCAAAGCTGTAGAGAAAACCGAGCGGGCTATGGAAGAACTGGCTGAAAGCCGGCGCGGCAGCCTCTACATTGGAGCCAGCACCATTCCTGGTCAATACATCCTTCCGTATCTGGTTAAAATCTATAAAGATAAGTTCACCAGTATCAGCATCTCTATGGATATTGCCGATACCGAAAAAATATTCAACCGGATTGCGGAACGTGAACTTGATTTGGGAATAGTAGGCGGCTGGATAAACAACCGCAAAGTGGACGGCTTTGAATGGCTTGAGGATGAACTGGTGGTTATTGTGCCGGATTCTCATAAAATTGCGCGCCAGCAATCAGTCAAGCTGGATAAATTGCTGCACGAAAGATGGATTTTCCGTGAAAAGGGTTCCGGAACCCGGAAATCGGTGGAGTCATTGCTGACCGCTCATGGCATCCGCAAGGAGGACCTGAACATTTATATGGAAGCAGGCAGCACTGAGGCGGTGCTGGCTATGGTGGAAGCGGGAATGGGCATTTCGATCGTGTCGCGCTGGGCAATAAAAAGGATAGAGCAGCGGAAGATGAAGTCCATTACCCTGGATGAACCTGATGCCAAGAGGTTCCTTTACGTTATTTATCCTCGCCAGAAAGTCCGGCGTAAGACGGTGGAAAATTTCCTGGATTATCTGAGAGCCACTAAAAATACGGGTAACATTTAATGGGAACATAAACCGCACCAGGGAACGGGATGATTGTTTATTTTTAGGTGCGGTTTGTTTATAATAATCCTGTTGTCGAATTATTCTACTGGAGGTGTCGGAAATGTTGCCCCTGCCCAAGAAATATTTTGTTACTGCTGCTTCTGCCGAAGGGGAAACCGCTTTGACTGCTTTTGATGGTGCCTTGTTAAAAGCGCGGGTAGGAAATACTAATCTGCTGCGGGTTAGCAGTATACTGCCTCCCAATTGCAAATATGAACCCGAACTGGTCATACCCCCCGGATCTTTGCTGCCAATAGCTTATGGCTACATAACCAGTTCCGAGCAAGGCGAGTTGATTGCGGCTGCGGTGGGGGTCGGGGTCAAGCACGGTAGTTTTGGCGTGATTATGGAGTTCTCGGGTCGTTGCAGCAAATTGGAAGCGGAAGCCCAGGTGACAAGGATGGTTGAAGAGGCTTTCCGCATCCGGGGCCTGGAACTGGATGAAGTGAAAATCGCTGCTACCGAGCACATGGTAGATAAGATCGGATGTGCCTTTGCTGCCGCCCCCTTGTGGTATTAGACCTTAACCCAGGGCATCGATAAAGTCAGGTAAAGCTGATTTTTAAAATATCCAACTGTTTAAAAAACCAGAAGGAGGAAGTCGAGTGGAACTGTGGGTGACTGAATATCAGACCCCGGCGCTGGGATTCAGCTTAAAGATGTCCAAGACCTTAAGAGTGGAGCAGACCGAGTTTCAGCACCTGGCGGTAGTTGAAACTGATCAATTCGGCCGGATGCTGTTGCTGGACGGGATGGTCATGACCACTGATGCGGATGAATTCGTCTACCATGAGATGATCACCCAGGTCGCCCTGAATTCTCATCCCAATCCGCAAAAAGTTTTGATAATCGGCGGCGGGGATGGCGGAGCTTTGCGGGAAGCGGTTCGGCATACCCTGGTGAAAGAGGCGACCCTGGTCGAGATCGATGGTAAAGTTATCGAAGCTTCCAAAGCATTTTTCCCCGATCTGGCCTGTGCTTTCGATGACCCCAAAGCAGAAGTGGTAGTCGATGACGGGACTGCCTATGTGGCAAAGCGGAAGGGTGTATTCGACGTGATCATGGTCGATTCCACCGAGCCAGTGGGGCCGGCGGTAGAGCTTTTTTCCGCCCCATTTTACCAGCAATGTTTCGAGGCAC
The DNA here is from genome assembly GCA_012798055.1 of Syntrophomonadaceae bacterium. Classification (GTDB taxonomy): domain Bacteria; phylum Bacillota; class Syntrophomonadia; order Syntrophomonadales; family Syntrophomonadaceae; genus PHAA01. Next base: position 11,980 of record JAAZOA010000100.1, read on the forward strand.
TGAAAGATGATGGCATGCTAGTAGTGCAAAGTGAGTCGCCGTTCCTTAACGCCGACGTGATCAAAATGGCTTACGAAGGGATAATGGATAGTTTCCCCGTCACCAAGCTATATCTGGCCAGCATACCCACCTATCCCAGCGGGCTGTGGAGTTTTACGGTAGGATCCAAAAAATATGATCCTGCCCAACCACTGCATGAAAATCCTAATGAGCTAAAATATTACAATCCGGATGTGCACAGGGCGGCATTCCAATTGCCTGGATTCGTCAAGAAACTGCTGGCCGCCCGATAAAAACGAGTTAAAAGGGAGACCTGCCCGGCAAGCCTAATGGCGGCTCTGCGCGGTGGTCTCCCTTTTATCATCTCAATGTTTCTAATAGTTCTCGCACAATTCTTCGTAATAAGCCCTGGGGTGGGCGCAAGCCGGGCATACTTCAGGTGGTTCCAGACCTTCGTGCACATATCCGCAGTTGCGGCATTTCCATTTAACCGGTGTAGGTCTCCTGAAAACACTGTTACGCTTGATATTATCCAGCAATTTGCGGTATCTTTTCTCGTGCTCCTCTTCAACCTCGGCAATTTCTCTAAAAACGTCAGCTATTTCCGCAAAGCCTTCTTCACGCGCGATCCTTTCGAATTCTGGATATAGTTTGGTGTGTTCTTCATTTTCACCCTCGGCAGCGGTCAGGAGATTCTCCTCGGTAGGATGGATGTATCCTCCCAGCAGCAATTTGTAGAAACGTTTGGCATGTTCTTTTTCGTTTAAGGCTGTCTCGCTGAAGAAAGCCGAAATTTGTTCATAACCCTCCTTTTTCGCTTCGCTGGCAAAAAAATCGTATTTGTTTCGCGCCTGAGATTCTCCGGCAAAAGCCTGCAGCAAGCTCTGCTCCGTTTTTGATCCCTTCAAATCCATGTCTTTTGGCCTCCTTTAAATTTATTTGTTAAGATGACAATATGGATTTATACAGTCATCTCACCATCAAATAAGGATAAATCCAAATCAAGTCTCCATCATCAGGCCGGCTGAAGACCGCCATTCTCTCGAGAAGGTCCATGATGCCCTCCACTGCGTTACCGGAGTCCTCCGCAGGAATGTTTTCGTCCAGGACCAGTTTGAAAACAGCTACCGGAATCTCCATCCAATTGAGCATCCTCAATTCTTGCAGGCCTTCATCCAGGAATTCCAATTCTGCTACAGGCCTGGAAAAAGGAGCCCGGGTCTTGCTCTTGATATGGCGCTCCATCATGTCGATAAATCTCTTTAACAGCACTTCTTGTTCTTCACTAACCAGGTATTGGAACAAAACATCGTACAAGTCCTGGGTGAGTTTTATGGAGGTCACGGTCGGCAACATGAGGTGCTGTTCTTCCTTAACGAATTCCAACTTAAAATTAGCAGTCTGCGGCAATGATACCCTCTCCTCATCAATTGATAATAACCTGGTCTAAGAGATTCTCAGCAATATAACCGCCGGCTGAAGCTGAGCTTGTAATAATAATCAGTCTTCGGATCGGCCGGGGGTGCCGAGATCCAATGTATTAGTCCCATTATCACTTATCGGCCAAGTTTTTTCAAATCATAGGCAGGGCGGGAGGCCCAAGATGATCAAAACTATGCGGATTAAAGCCACCCTCGATAATCGATGGCTTACTTTCAAGCTACCCAGTTATTGTGTTAGAATTAATGTGATACTTTTTTGGCAGGTATTGGCATGCAGATAGCGATAGATGGTCCGGCTGGAGCAGGCAAAAGCACTCTGGCCCGGACACTGGCACGTAAAATGGGATTTGTCTATATTGATACCGGGGCAATGTATAGGGCCCTGGCCTGGAAGGTGCTTCAAACGGGCATCAGTCTTGAGGATGCTGAAGCCATTGCGAAATTGGCACTGGGCCTGGACATTCATTTCGAAAACTACCGGGGTGAGCAGCGGCTGCTATGTAATGGGGAAGATCTGACGGAGATGATCAGGTCACCCCAGGTAAATGCTGCGGTATCAAGGGTAGCCCAGCACCCTGAGGTCAGGCGCATTATGGTGCAAAAACAGCAAGATATGGCCAGGAGCAGCAATGTGGTAATGGACGGCCGGGACATAGGCGAATGGGTATTGCCGGAGGCCGATTACAAGTTTTATCTTACAGCCGGGCTGCAGGAAAGAGCCCTGCGCCGGAAGATGGAACTGGAAAACAAGGGATTTCGACAAGACCTGGAGACTATCATGGAGGAGCTGCGCCAACGCGACCAAATGGATCAGTCTCGCCAGGTCGGAGCTTTGAAGATATTGCCAGATTCTATCGTGATAGACTCAAGCCGGCAATCGGCGGATGAGGTTCTTCAGCAAATTCTGACCATTGTCGGGAAAAACTAGCATGGTTTACAGATTTCTTACGGCTCTGGGCCGTATTGTCTTCAGCTTACTGGGGCTAAAAGTGGAAGGGCTTGAAAACCTCCCCGCGACTGGCCCGGTTATCGTAGCTGCCAATCACGTGAGCAATTGGGATCCTATAGTGATAGCCATTGCCTTAAACCGCCCGATTCATTTCATGGGTAAAGTTCAGCTTTTTAAATACCGGCCTCTAGCCAGTTTATTCCGGGCTCTCAATGCTTTCCCGGTGCGGGCGGGCATGGCGGACCGGTCTGCAATCCGCCAAGCCCTGAAGGTCTTGGAGTGCGGACAAGTACTGGGCATATTCCCCGAAGGGCGCAGAAATCGTAGCGGGGCACTGCTGGCGGAACCGGGGGTCGTTCTGATAGCACTCAGGTCAGGAGCACCAATATTGCCGGTGGCTTGTTTGGGTACCCAGTACCGTTGGCCATGGGGCTGGGGACGGCCTTTGCGGGTGCATATAGGCCAACCTTACTGCTTGTTGAACAGCCTGGGCCGAACTTCTAGAATTGCCGACATGGAAGAGCCCAGCAGAGATCTGATGCGTAAGATAAGAGAGTTGTACGACCAATCACGGGAAAATGCTTTCGCACATGGTGGGGGATAATCTTCAGCGGGAGGATGCAGGGTGCAGTTTATTCTAGCCAAAAGAGCTGGATTTTGTTCGGGAGTAAAAAAGGCCTTCCAGATAACGGAAGATGCCTCCCAGAGTGGCAGCCGGTGGTCGACTTTAGGGCCCCTGGTTCATAACCATGACGTGGTTCGTTATTTCCAAGCGAGGGGAATCGCCACTGTGGAAAGTCTCCCTGACATTGCTGAAGGTGGGGTGATTATCAGATCCCATGGAGTGACCCCGGCAATATTGGTTGAGGCTAAAGAGAAGGATATCCCGGTTTTGGATGCGACCTGTCCTTTGGTTAAGAGGGTACAGGAGCTGGCTGAATTACTAAGTAACGAAGGTTATGATATAATAATCTTTGGAGATAGAAAACATCCCGAGGTGCGAGGCCTATTGGGCTGGTGTGCTGAAAAGGCGACTGTTGTGGCTAATCTGGAAGAGGCCTGCAGTTACCCAAACGTCAAGAGATTAGGGATCATCTCCCAGACCACCAAGGACGAGCAGGAATTTTTCAGGATAGCGGCCCATCTGCTGCCGAAAGCCCAGGAAGTAAGGGTATTCAACACCACATGTGCTGCGACCCGACAGCGCCAGGAAGCTGCCCGGGAATTGAGCCGAGAGGTAGACCTTATGCTGGTCATTGGTGACCGGAATAGTTCAAATACCAAAACCTTGGTGCAGGAGTGCCAACAAACCGGTGTGAGGACTTTATGGATACAGTCTGCCGCAGATATCGAAGCCCAGGAATTTAGTGAGGTATCCAAGGTAGGAATTACTGCTGGGGCATCCACACCGGATTGGATTATTAAGGAGGTATTAAATAAGATGGCGGAGTTTGAAGTCGGCGCTCTACAGGAGCAGAACCAGGTTAACCAGGAACAGGAGAATCAATTATTGGAAAACAACGCCCCGGAAGAAAATTTTGCCCGTATGGAGGCCGAAATGGCCGATTTGGCATCACCTAACCGTGGGGATATCGTTAAAGGGATAGTAATTCAGGTCACCGATGACGAGGTTATGGTTGATGTGGGCGGAAAATCGGAAGGCATAATCCCGCTGCGGGAAATGTCATTCAAAGACGTTCATTCTGCCAAGGATCTGGTCGAAATAGGAGACGAACTGGAAGTATTGGTTTTGAAGTGGGATGATGACGGCACCATTCTTTTATCGAAGAAAAAAGTCGATTCTAAAAGGGCCATGGACAAACTGGAGGAAGATTTCAAAGAGGGACGCCTGGTTGATGGAACCATAGTAGGCAGTGTCAAAGGCGGATTACTAGTCGATGTGGGGGTAGTGGCTTTTCTTCCGGCATCTCACGTAGAGGACGGATACGTCAAAGATTTGGATGAGTATATAGGTAAAAACTTTAAATTCAACATAATTGAATTCAATCGTCACAAGAAGCGGGGTTCCCAGATCGTGCTGTCACGCAAGCAGCTGGTAGAAGGCGAGCGTACCAAGCAGAAGGAAGAATTCTGGGCCAAGATCGAAGAGGGGCAGACCGTAAAAGGACGGGTAAAGCGTATAGTCGACTATGGTGCATTCATAGACCTGGGCGGCTTCGAAGGTTTGCTGCATGTTTCCGAGATGGATCACGTCAGAGTGAGTCATCCCTCAGCCATTCTCAAAGAGGGGGATGAAATAGACGTTTATATTTTAGCCCTGGATCGTGATAAACAGAGGGTTTCGCTGAGCCGCAAAAAATTGCTCAAGAGCCCATGGGAGATCGTGGTGGAAAAATATAAAGAAGGCGACATCATAGATGGCAAGGTGGTAAGGATTGCACCTTTTGGGGCATTTGTTGAGATTGAGCCAGGGGTCGATGGACTGGTGCATATATCCCAGTTGGCCAACCGCAGGGTTGAGAAACCTCAGGATGTGGTGAGTGTAAACCAGCCAGTAAAGGTCAAAATATTGAGTATAGATACTCAGGAGAAAAGAATAGGCCTTTCCATCAAAGAGGTGGTGGCCGAAGCAGAACAGGATGAGGTGCAAGAGTTCCTGGAAAAACAGGACCAGGAGGTATTGGAGCCCGATAGCAAGGCGATATTACCCCAGACCGAAGATTTTTAGGACTTGGTTTATCGAGGAGGAGAACAGTGCCAGTTTTCGATTTCAAATGCCAGGAATGCGGATTTAAATTCGATACGATGGTGTCTAACCGCCAGAAGGACGAAGTGAAGTGTCCCAATTGCGGGGCGGCAAAATTGCAGCAGTTGCTTTCTGCCTTTAGCAGCCCCAAAGCGGGGGGTATGCCAGACTCATGTGCAGGCTGCAAAACCGGCGGTTCTGGCGGGTGAGGGGTGCGATTCTAGGCTGCCGGTGGGCAGCCTTTTCTATGCAATCTTACCGGCAATTAAGATTTCTGACTACTACACTGAGACAGATAAGGAGTGCTGATGAAAGCTACTGGAGTGATTCTGGCTGGCGGCAGGAGTTCGCGGATGAAGTTCAATAAGGCATTTGCTGAGATTGGCGGGCAGCCCGTCATAGAGATGATAATCAACAAATTTATAAAGTATTTCGATGAAACCATAATCATCAGCAACGAACCAGAACCTTATGCCCATTTGGGACCAGCCATATTTCCAGATGTATTCCCCCGGATGGGCCCGGTTAGCGGTATACATTCGGGGCTTTACCACGCCAGTTATGACCGGATCTTTGTGCTGGGTTGTGACGTCCCCTTTATTGATATGAAATTAGTGGACTATATGCTCCGCGTGCTGGATGATTACGACAGTGTGGTTCCATCCATCGACGGATACCTGCAGCCCCTGGCGGCTGTGTACAGCCAAAAATGCCTCCCGGTCCTGACCGAATGTCTGGAAACCAACCGGGTGAAATTGGTCAGGATATTTGAAGATTTGAACGCTTTGATTTTAACGAGGGATGTACTGGAGAAATTCGGGATACCCGAGGAGATATTTCTGAATGTTAATGACATCCAAGCTCTGCACCTGGCCGAGCAGATAGCGGGGAGGAATAGGGATTAGGAACAAACGCAAAGTCGATCATTTGGCCCTGGCTCTGAAAACCGCCGAGGGCCCCCTTACCAATGGATTTGAAGACGTTTTTCTCTTGCCTGATTCGGTGCCGGAACTGGCCTTTACGGAGATAGATTTGAGCACCGAATTCCTGGGGAAAAAACTGCAATATCCGTTATTGATAAATGCTTTAACTGGAGGAACCGAAGAGGCCCTCAGGATCAATCGCGATCTCGGCACGCTAGCTGCCAGGAATGGTTTGGCGATGGCAGTGGGGTCGATGACCATAGCTTTTGAGGACCGGGCAGCCCTTGAATCTTTCACGGTTGTTCGCCACGTGAATCCGCATGGAATCGTTTTGGCCAATTGTGGTGCTGACATAAAACCTCGTCTGGCCTGTGAAGCGATTGAGATGATAGGAGCGGATGGACTGCAGTTGCACTTCAACATAACGCAGGAGTTGGCTATGCCAGAAGGCGATCGAGATTTTCGCGGGATTTTAGACAACATAATGAATATCATAGCGTTAAGCCCCGTGCCGGTAATCGCCAAAGAAGTGGGTTTTGGCATGACCGCCGAGACTGTACAAAGACTATACGGTGCGGGGATTAGGATCTTTGATAACGGAGGCAGTGGAGGAACCAATTTCATTGCCATCGAAGACAAGAGAGGCGGTAAATTCGAGCATCAACTTGATGAATGGGGCATCTCAACGGCTATCAGTCTTGCGGAAATAATAAGCCTTGGATTACCGGTGAAGGTTGTTGCTTCGGGAGGGATGCGCAGCTCGCTAGATATGGCCAAAGCCCTGGCGATGGGAGCTGACCTGGTTGGAATAGCCGGATATTTTCTGAATATCCTGCTGCAGAATAGTGCCGAGCAACTGGAGAAAAGCATAGAATCCCTGTTATACCAGCTCCGCTCGGTATTTTTGATGAGCGGGGCCCGAGACTGCCAGGCCATTCGCACCAAACCTGTGGTCCTGTGCGGCAGGACAGCGGAGTGGCTGCGATCCAGGCGGATCGATCCGGGATTATGGAGTCATAGGTAGCTTGGCACAGGCCAGACCTGCCCTGAGCATGGCGGGTCTTTTTTATACCCTTGCACAGGGGATATTTTTGCATGATAATACATATGGTTGTTACTAGTTAAAATGGGGGAATATTTTTGTCAGCAAAGATTGCTGTGGTCAGAGAAAGCAGCATTGCTCATGAGATGGGAGTAGAAGCGGGAGATACGCTGGTATCCATCTGTGGGCACACCATACATGACATTTTGGACTACCAGTTTTACTCCCAGGAGGATCAGCTGCAGCTGGAGATAAGCAAGCAGAACGGAGAGATCTGGCAGCTTGAGATCGATAAAGATTTCGATGAAGATTTGGGACTAGAGTTTGCCGATCTGTTGTTCGAATCCATGAAAACCTGCCAGAATCAATGTATTTTCTGCTTTGTGGACCAGCTTCCGCCCAATATGCGCCCCAGTCTTTATATCAAAGATGATGACTATCGGCACTCCTTTATATACGGGAATTTCGTAACCCTCACCAATATGCGCACCAGCGATTGGGCCAAGATAGAAGAGATGCATTTGAGCCCCCTTTATGTATCGGTGCACTGCGTGCAGGAAGGACTAAGGCGGGAGATGCTCAAACATCGACGGGCAGGTGACTTGCTGGGGAACCTGCAGCGTCTGCAGGCAGCCGGAATAGAAGTCCATACGCAAATCGTTTTATGTCCCGGGTGGAACGACGGGCAAATCCTGGTCGATACCATCGACCAATTGGGGCGAATGTTTCCTTGTGTGGCATCGGTCGGGGTGGTACCCGTGGGGCTGACCAAGTATAGACAGGGCCTCCCGGAGCTAAACCCTGTATCAGCGGAGCTGGCAACAAAAACGATTGCTGTGGTCGATAAGATGCAGAGCACATTCCGAAAACAACTGGGGCTGGGCTTCGTATATCTGGCGGATGAGTTTTACCTGACCGCAGGACTGCCTATACCTGGCAGCAATTATGATGATGATTATTGCCAGATAGAAAATGGCATAGGCTTGATCCGCTGGTTTTGGGAGGATTTTAGGGAATTGGAAGGCCGACTGCCGCAAAGGCTTGAGGCCAGGAGTGCATATATCGTAACCGGCGATTCCGGTGAAAAGGCACTGAGGCCCCTGGTGGACCGGCTCAACCAAATCGAAGGCCTGTCAGTCAGTATATTACCGGTACCCAATCGGTTTTTCGGAGGCGAGATTACGGTTACAGGTCTATTGACCGGGCAGGATATCATGGCGGTTTTGGGTCCCGATTATCAGGGACAACGAGTGATTCTGCCAGCGGTTATTTTCAAGGAAGGTCAGGATGTCCTTCTAGATGGGATTTGCCTATCAGAAATCAGGGCCTCTAGCGGAGCCGACATCCTTATTGCAGAAACTGACCCGCAGAGCCTCTGGGAAGCTATCATTAAGGTATAAAATATCGATAAAATCGACCCCGGCAAGGACCGGCAGCCGACGTCCAACGGCTGCAGGACAGTAATCGAGAAAAAGCGCTTAGATCATGATGGAGGTCACCATGTCAAAACCTGTTGTAGCGATAGTAGGACGCCCTAATGTAGGCAAATCGACCTTATTCAACCGCCTGGCCGGATCTCGCAAGGCTATTGTCGAAGATATTCCAGGTGTAACCCGTGATCGTCTTTACGATGTGTCCGAGTGGTTGGGTCGCGAATTTATCATAATTGATACGGGTGGTATCCGCATGGGTGACGGGGAAGTCTTCACCCGGGAAATAAAACAACAAGCCCAACTGGCAGTCGAAGAGGCTGACGTGATAATATTTGTGGTAGACGCGCAGCAGGGCATAAATCCAGAAGACGAACTGGTGGCCAACATGCTGCGTAAGAGCAAAAAGCCGGTTGTACTGGCTGCCAATAAGGTCGAAAACTTCGACCGCCAGGTAGAGTATTACGAATTCTACGGACTGGGTCTGGGTGAGCCGATACCGGTCTCGGCCATGCATGGGCGCAATATTGATGAATTGCTGGATGCGGTAATAGCCAGTTTTGGACCGGTTACGGACTATGGCGAGGAAGAAGACGCAGTGAAAATTGCCATCGTCGGCCGCCCCAATGTGGGGAAATCTTCGCTGGTGAACGCACTGCTGGGAGAAGAAAGGGTTATAGTCAGCGACGTTCCGGGCACTACACGGGACTCCATCGATACTCCCTTTCAATACGGGGGACACAAATATATCCTCATTGATACCGCCGGGATCCGGAAAAGGTCGCGCATCAGTGATGCCACAGAGCGCTACAGTGTGATCAGGTCACTCAAAAGCGTGGAACGCGCTGATGTAGTCCTCATTATGCTCGATGCCACAGAAGGTGTTTCGGAACAGGATCAACGGATTGCGGGCTATGTTCATGAACAGGGTAAAGCCAATGTCGTCATAGTCAACAAATGGGATCTGATCGAGAAAGACGGCCAGACCATGAACCGTTTTGACGAAGACATCCGTTCGCAGCTGAAATTTTTATCATATTGCCCGATTCTCTATGTGTCCGCCCTGACCCGCAAACGCATATTTAAGATCATTGAGCTGGTGGATTTTGTTGTGGAACAGCATAACCGACGGATCAAAACCGCAGAATTGAATCAGGTCATTAATGAGGCGATGTTGCTGAATCCCTTACCGGGGGGCGGGGGGAAAAAGGTCAAAATATACTATTCCACCCAGGTGCAGACTGCGCCGCCGGTTTTTGTTTTCTTCGCTAACTACCCGGAAAAGGTTCATTTTTCCTATCTGCGCTATCTTGAGAATGTGCTGCGGAAGAATTTTGGTTTTGAGGGCACCCCTATCAAGTTAATCGTTCGCAAAAGGGAAAACAGAGAAGAATAATCAGTAGGAGTGGCTGCAAATGAAAGAGATTGTATTGACCCTAGCGTGCTATTTAATTGGTTCGGTTCCTTTCTCATACTTGTTCAGCCGCTACCTGGGGGGAGTCGACATCCGTTCCCGAGGGACTGGCAATGTGGGTGCCACTAACGTCCTGCGAACCCTGGGAATGAAGATCGCCTTGCTGTCTTTGCTGGGCGATGTTTTCAAAGGGGTTCTGGCAGCCTGGCTTGGCCTGGTTTTCGGTGGCGAAGGCTTGGCAGCCTTATGCACGGTGGCAGTAGTGATTGGCCATTGCTGGCCTTTATTCCTGGATTTTCGCGGCGGTAAAGGTGTGGCCACTTCGGCTGGCGCCCTCCTGGTCTTGATGCCACTCATCACTTTAATATTGTTGGTCACCTTCGTGACAATCATCGCGGTCAGCCGCTATGTTTCACTGGGTTCAGTGTGTGCCGCGGTTCTGCTGCCGCTTCTGGCTCTGGTCATGCGGGAACCCTGGCAATATTTACTGATGACTGTGGTCCTGGCCGGGATGGTCCTGTTCAGGCACCGTACCAATATTGAGCGCTTGCGCAGGGGATGCGAGAGCAAGCTGGGTCAAAGATCATAGAAAAAGCGACGACGGGGAGGTCTTATGGCCAGGGTATGCATTCTAGGCTCGGGGAGTTGGGGCACGGCATTGGCTGTACTCCTGGCTAAAAACGGGCATCAGGTTTTATTATGGGGCCGGCTTGAAGATGGGATAGAGTCCATAGCCATCCAAAGGGAAAATTCAAGATTCCTGCCCGTGGTGACCATCCCCCCTGGAGTTACTCCCCTTGCGGATATGGAAGCAGCAATAGGAGAGGCCGACTGGCTTATCCTATCGCTGCCCTCCCAGGCTCTAAGGCCAGTTCTAACCAAGGCTGGGCCATACATAACCCCGCGCCACTATATCGTAAACACGGCTAAAGGACTCGAGATAGATACAGGTTATCGGCTAAGCCAAGTCACCGAGGAGGTACTCGGCACCTGGGTCAGGGCGCGCTATGCGGTTTTGTCCGGTCCCAGCCATGCAGAGGAGGTCGGCCGAGGTGTCCCTACTGCGGTTACGGCAGCAGCCTGTCATCACGATATCGCTGAAGGAGTCCAGGACCTCTTTATGGCCCCGGTGTTCAGGGTTTACACAAATCCTGATATTGCCGGGGTAGAGTTGGGCGGTGCCCTGAAGAATATCATCGCCCTGTCCACGGGGATTGCATACGGTCTTGGTTTTGGTGACAACACTATGGCTGCCTTGCTCACCCGAGGATTGGCGGAAATGGTCCGGATGGGCAAAAAAATGGGGGGTAATCCCCGCACCTTCAGTGGGCTCAGCGGATTGGGGGATCTGGTGGTTACCTGTGGGAGCAGGCATTCGAGAAACCGCCGGGCCGGTGAACTCATCGGTCAGGGGCAACATCCGAAGGCAGCCCTGGATAGCATCGGGATGGTGGTGGAAGGTGCTTACACCTGCCAGATAGTGGACAAAATCGCCCGGGAATCAGGGATAATCATGCCTATTACCAGGGCCTGCTACCAGGTTCTATATGAAGACCGGGATCCACTGGAAGTGGTCAGCAATCTCATGCAGCGCCAGAAGAAGTACGAGATGGACGAGTATACCGGTCTGCCAGGATGGGATTGATCGGCAGGCAGGTCAAGATCATTGGGCGAAGAGCCAGGGGCCTTCCTTGCCCAGCGGCGACCCAAGTGCTATAATGTCGATATTTGGGAGGTATGCTCATGATTAATATAGGGTTGTTAGGGTGCGGTACCGTGGGCGGAGGGGTCATCAAACTGCTGGCCAAGAACCAGTCAACTATTACAACCAAGACTGGATCCGTAATCACCGTAAAGAAAGTTATGGAGAAAGACAAAGATAAATGTCTGCAACTAGGTCTGGATGAAAACATAGTCACAGATAAATTTGAGGATATTCTGGATGACGATACTATAGATATAGTCGTGGAACTGATCGGTGGACTTGAACCAGCCTACACTTTTATTACGGCAGCTATGGAAAAAGGCAAACATGTAGTAACTGCCAACAAGGATTTGATTGCAGTCAAGGGCAAGGAACTTTTTGCCACGGCTTTAGCCAACAATGTGGATTTCTATTTCGAAGCCAGCGTTGCCGGTGGCATACCCATCATCTATCCCTTGAAACAATCCCTGGCCGCGAACCAGATTGAAGAGATTATAGGCATTTTGAATGGCACCACCAATTATATTCTGACCCAAATGAGCCAGGAGGGCCGGGATTATAGTGAAGTGCTGCGGGAAGCTCAGGAGATGGGTTATGCGGAGTCTGACCCCAGTGCTGATGTTGGCGGACTGGATGCGGCCCGAAAGCTGGCGATCCTGTCTTCGATTGCCTTCAACAGCCGGGTGACCCTGGATGATGTTTATGTGGAGGGTATTACCGCCATAACGCCTCGAGACATACAGTACGCCCGCGAATTGGGTTATGTCATCAAGCTGTTGGCCATCGCCAAAGAGATCGACGGGCAGATTCAGGCACGGGTCCACCCGGCCTTTATTCCGTTCAACCATCCTCTGGCTTATGTCAATGGAGTTTTCAACGCGGTGTTTCTGCGCGGAGATGCCGTTGGCGAGGTTATGCATTATGGGCGGGGGGCCGGAGAGATGCCGACTGCCAGTGCTGTAGTCGGCGATATTATTGAGGTCGCCAGGAATATGGCCTTTAATACCAATACCCGCATAGGGTGCACCTGTTATGAAGACAAGGAGATCCTGCCAATCACCGAACTCTGCGCCCAATACTATGTTCGTATGACCGTGACTGACCGCCCAGGCGTCCTCGCTGGCATAGCTGGAGTTTTCGGTAATCATGAGGTCAGCATCGATACGGTGATTCAAAAAGGCAGCCGCGATGGCAAGGCCGAGTTGATCCTGATCACGCATCTTGTCAAGGAAAAATCCCTGCAAGAATCACTGGCTGTTTTGAGGGGCATGGATATAGTGTCGGACATCAATAATGTAGTAAGACTAGAGGGTGTCAGCCGCGCATAGCAGGTTGATAGAGGAGTGAGAAGAAGTGGCCTTATACGTCGCAAAATTTGGCGGTAGTTCCGTAGCATCCCTGGAGAGGATCGACAAGGTGAGCGAACGGGTCGCCAAAATGAAGCAAAATGGGGATGACTTAGTAGTCGTGGTTTCAGCCATGGGTGACACCACCGATGATCTGATGGATCTTGCTCTCGA
>JAAZOA010000014.1 GCA_012798055.1 Syntrophomonadaceae bacterium
AACCGTAAATGCAGGAAACGCTGGCGATGATTATAACATCCCTGCGTTCCAGCAGTGCGGCCGTGGCCGAGTGCCGGAATTTATCGATCTCATCGTTTATGGAAGAGTCTTTTTCGATGTAGGTATCGGTCTGGGGCACATAGGCCTCAGGCTGGTAGTAGTCATAGTAACTGATGAAATATTCCACCGCGTTGTCGGGGAAGAATTGTTTGAACTCAGAGTAGAGCTGCCCTGCCAGGGTCTTGTTGGGCGCCATCACCAGGGTGGGCCTCTGCACGGCCTGGATGACCTGGGCCATGGTGAATGTCTTCCCTGAGCCAGTGACACCCAGCAGGGTCTGATCCCGGTACCCTCTCTCCAAACCCTTCACCAGCTGGGCAATAGCTGCCGGCTGGTCGCCGGTAGGCACATAGTCGCTTTCGATCCGAAATTCGTTCATTTTTGCTCCTCTTCTGGGGTCTTGTTTATGGTAGGGTATCAGTTAATTATACTATAATCGGCCAGCTTGCAGTTAATCTGTGTCACCGGGGATTTATCCAGGCGGTCAGCAAGGGGACGGTCCCCGGCTAAGTAAAACGTAACCGGTGGACCGTCCCCTGGGTGCAGGCAGATGGGTCAAGCTTGAGGAGGCAGGTTTCTTGAGGTCCTGCGGTTCTGCCACCACCTTATCAAGGCGGTGATTACATTGTCTTCCTCCAGCTTCAGATAACCGCGGGCGCCGGGCTCCGGTACCGGTATTATACCCAGGTCTTCATTGGGGATCACCGCCATGGGCACGGTCAGCAACTCCTGCTCTCTTTTCAGCTGCAGGACCAGGGCTGATTTGCTGCGGTTCAGCATGTTGCGCAGCATGTGGTAATTGTGCACCTCCTGGGTGTTGACGGACAAGATGATATCCCGTGGCTTGATGCCGTTACGCCCGGCCGGGGATTTGGGCAGCACATCCAGTACCATTACCCCCTCTTCCGGGGGCACGTAGATGGGGGCCTGGGTTTCCGAGCGCATTCCCATCCAAATCACCAATTCATGGCCCAGGGGGCTGAACAGGGCGGCCAGGAACATAAAGGGGCTGTAATGGGAGGCCAGGATAGCCAGGGTGAGCAAGGCCAGGCTGAACATCAGCAGCTGTCCGGCCGACCGTCTGGCTGCCTGCCCCGGGGTATGGGTGGTTGCGATGTTGCCGTATCCCAGCATGGCCAAGACCGGGATCAAGGCATAATTCTGGTCACTTGCCGCAGGAGCGTAGTTCTGCAGGATGGGCCACCAGGAAGGCATGTTGATACCTCCCGCAGGATCGCCCATACTGACGCTCACAAGGCTGATCAAGGGTATCGGCCACAGCAGCTGCAGGTTGAAGCCTCCCCTCAGCTGGCCTTCTGTTTCAACATATACCGGATATGGTTGAAAAGCACCGTTGGCCCAGATGAGCATGGTTTCGACCAGGTGCAGGATGGCCACCAGGCCTATAAGCTGGGGAACATTCACCTGCGGATAACCGAAGACCAGGTGACTCAAGCTGATTGCCCCTGCAGCATAAGAAAAGCAGAGGAAACGCGGTTTGAGCAGCATGAGCAGGATGGCAACGATCCAGAGCTCCTTGACCGCGATTCCTGCCAGGTCCACCCCCAGGACGACCAGGAGCAGGCTGCCTACCAGGCCGCCCAGTATTCCCAGGACGGTGGAAAACAAAGCCGATCCCAGGAACATGTTGCGGCGCCCCAGCAGCAGGGGTTCGGACAGGTTCTGCAAGCGCCGGTACTGTGAGGTAACCAGCCCTATGAGGAGCAGATATATGAAGAGGAAAGCGGGATCGGTAAGGGTATCCACCCAGACTCGCCCCATCTCGATCAGCAGGGATTTGAACAAGCCCATCCCTATACCTCCAGCGTGAGCCTATTTGACCTGCTGCCGCAGCAGTTCCATGGCCCTTTCCATTTGCATGTCCTGACCCTCAGGATCAGGATTGGCGACGACATGATCAGGCATTATACCGATGGCATTTATGTCCGTGCCCTTTGGGGTGAAATACTTATTGGTGGTCAGCTTCAGGGCCCCCCCGTCCGTGAGGGGGAATACGGTCTGCACCAGTCCCTTGCCGAAGGTCTTTTCTCCCACCAGCAGCGCGCGGCCATTGTCCTGCAGAGCCCCGGCCAGGATTTCGGCAGCACTGGCACTATTGCGATTGACCAGCAGGATCAGGGGGGTATTGATCGCCCCTGCGCCGGCCTTGTGAGTTGTCCGGTATCCCCGGGCATCTTCCACGCTCACTACCGCAGCGTCACCCAGAAACAGGTCGGCTATGGCCAGGGCAGCTTGGAAATCTCCTCCGCCGTTATCCCTAAGGTCCAAAATCAGACCCTGGACCTTCTTTTCGGTCATGGTGTTGACCGCCCGCACCATCTCATCGGTGGAACGGGCATGGAACTGGTTCAACTTTATATACCCGATGGCGGGTGCTTCGCCGACTATTCTGTCTTCCACCGAAGGCACGTTGATTATCTCCCTGACGATGCTGAAATCCAGCTCCCGGTTGAGCTCGGCCCGGTACACCGAAATCTGCAGGGTCGTACCCGGCTCACCCCGCATCATGTGTACCGCGTCGTCCTGGTTCATGCCATAGGTACTCTTGCCATCGATCCTGGTAATAATGTCTCCGTTCTTCAAGCCGGCCTTTTCCGCGGGTGTCCCCTTGATGGGTGAAACGATGGTCAGCCTCCCGCCTTCCATTTCCACCACATAGACTCCTATACCGCCGAATTCAGCGTTCAGTTGGAGGTACAGTTCATCCCACTGTTCTTTGGTCAGGTATTTGGAGTAGGGGTCGCCCAGAGAATCGACCATCCCTGCGGTAGCCCCGGTAATGAGCTTGTCCACAGGGGAAGGAAAGAGGGATTCGGCCTTGATCAAACCCAATACGCTCACCATGCTGCTCCAGCCGGTCCAGTTGGTGGCCGCCAAATAGCCCACCCCCAGGCATACCAGCAAGCCCAGCCCGGCAAAAAAGTAAATGAAACCTGCGATCACTTTATTTGTTTTCAAGAATACACCACCGATTATTTTTAAAATTCGATTGCCCCCCTGGTCATCGCTAATGTGTTACTCCATGACGGGTATCAAGACAATCGTTATACTGGCTTGATCTGCCCTTCGAACCGAGCTTGTCATAAATAGGCGCTGGGATTTACCGGGGTACCGTTTCTCCGTATTTCGAAATGAAGATGGGCGCCGGTGCTCCAACCGGTACTGCCTACCCGTCCGATGATCTGGCCTTTGGCTACTGTATCCCCTTCCCTGACCAGAAGCTGGGATTCGTGTCCGTAGAGGGTGGACATGCCGGCCCCGTGGTCGATGATGATGGCATTGCCATAGGCCCCCAGCCAACCGGAGTAGATCACGGTCCCGCCATCAGCAGCAATGATCTTGGCGCCCATCGGAGCACCGATATCGATGCCGGTGTGCAATTTCCTGGCTTTCAGGATGGGGTGGAAGCGCATCCCATAGGGTGAAGTGATATTGCCGTAACCCGGGGTGGGCCAGGTATAAGTTCCGGTTCCGATCCGGGAACCGTTGCTCTTGCCCTGCAGCCTCCTGATCAGGGCTTCGGCCTCCGCCGAGGCCTGTTCGAGTTCAGCTATCGCCCGGGCATATTGTTCTTTGTCTTCCTGGACGCTGTTAAGAACTGACTTCTTGTCTTTCAATTGAGCGGCCAGGGCTGCCTGTTGAACCGCTTTATTGGCCTGGGATACTTCCAGTTCCTTTTTTTGCACCTCCAGGTCAGCCAAGCGGTTATCCAGTTCCTTTTTCTTGGCACTGATACTGTAGATCAGGTCTCGGTCCTGGCTGATGATGGTCTTCAGCATATCATAGCGGACTATGAAATCCTTCAGGTCGTCAGCCCCCAGCAATATTTCCAGGTAGGATCTCTCCCCCTGTTCATAGATCATGACCAGTCTTTCGCTGAGCAAATCGGACTGCTTCTGCAGTTCCTGCTGCTGGAACTTCATCTGTTTTTCGGTTACATCTATGTTTTTCTCCAGATACTCGATGTTGTCCTCGAGTCTCTTGATCTCCTTTTCGGCTTTTTGCGCTTCAGACTCGATGTTTTTGACCTGCCCCATGATGCTCTTCTCAGTAGAGGCAGCCTGATTCAGTTTCGCCTGCTGCTGGTTGAGCTGGCTCAACAGGTCCCGCAGCAGTTCCTCCTGGTCACTGAGTTGATCGGCCTGGACCGGCATAATCATGGTCAAAAGCAGGGTCAAGGAAATGAATGTCATCAACAGCTTGGGGCAGCGCAAGTATTTCACAGCTCCTTTCCCACCGGCCGGCACCGGGAGGTCTGTCCCCCGGCAAACAAACCCCTAGATGTCAAGGAAACGATTCAATGATATAAAGGTCCCCGTGATCCCCAATAGGGCTCCCGCCCCCAACAGGGACAGGTACATCCGCAGCAGGGTGCTGGGCTGGTGGACCAGGGGCACAAAAAAGAACGCCGTCTGCAAATTGGCCAGCAGGGAATTATAGCCCAGGGCCAGGGCAGCGACAGCTATGGCTGCTCCCGCGACGCCCAGGGTGATACCCTCGATGAAAAACGGCCAGCGCACGAACCAGTCCGTAGCCCCGATCAGTTTCATAAGATATATTTCCTTGCGGCGGGCAAAGATCGCCAGGCGGATGGTGGTGGCGATCAGGAAAACCGAGCCGATGGCCAAAAGTACCATCAGCCCCACACTTATAATCCTCACCCATTTGGTGACCTGGAAGAGCTTCTCCACTACCTCCTGGCCGTAATTCACCTTGTAAATCCCGTCCATGGTCTTGATCTCCTGGGCCAATTTCTCCACATTTTCCGGATCCTGCGCCTTGACCTCATAGCTGTTGGGCAGGGGGTTTTTACCCAGGGTCTTGCTGATCTCATAGTTTTCGGTGGTGAATCTCGCGTTCAGACGCTCCAGGGCTTCATCTTTGGAAACGAAAGTCACCGTCTCCACGCCCGGCAGCTCCGCCAGGCGGTCCTCGAGATCAGAGATCTGCGCCTTGGTCAGGGAATCGTCCAGGAAGGCCACGATCTCGATGTCTGCTTCGAGTTTATCCATGAGGCTGCCTGCATTCAGGGTCATCAGGACCGCCACGCCCAAAAAGAGGACGCTGATTGCCATGGTGGAAACCGTTGCGAAACTGAGCAGGCGGTTGCGATACATCGAGGTCAGGGCCTCGCTAAGAAAGTAGCCCAAGTTTTTCAAAATCATAACAGACTGTCCAGGGCGCAGATATCGGACTGAATTCGCCCTGCCTCCAATGTGACCACTCGCTTGCCGGCTGTCTTCACCAGTTCCCGGGCGTGGGTGGCCATGACTACAGTGGTCCCTTTGCGGTTGATGTCATATAGCAGTTCCATGATTTCCTGGGCAGTATCCATATCCAGGTTTCCGGAGGGCTCGTCGGCGATCAGGAGCAGTGGCCGGTTGGCGATAGCCCGGGCGATTCCCACCCGTTGCTGCTCGCCGCCGGACAATTGGGAGGGGAAACAGTCCTCTTTGCCTTTTAAACCGACCTGTTGTATGACTTCGGCGGTGCGGGCTTTTATCGCCCGTTCGGAGGTGCCCACTACTTTCATGGCAAAAGCGATATTCTCTGCCGCGGTCTTGTTCTCCAGCAGCTTGAAGTCCTGGAAGACAACCCCCATGCTGCGCCTAAGCTTGGGGACCTCGCTGCGTTTCATGCGCACGATACTGCGTGAGGCGATGAAAATCTGGCCCTGGGTGGGAATTTCTTCCCTGAACAGCAGTTTCACCAGG
This sequence comes from Syntrophomonadaceae bacterium, assembly GCA_012798055.1. Taxonomy (GTDB): domain Bacteria; phylum Bacillota; class Syntrophomonadia; order Syntrophomonadales; family Syntrophomonadaceae; genus PHAA01. The sequence continues at coordinate 5,796 of JAAZOA010000014.1, forward strand.
GTAGATTTGCCGGCCCCGCTGGGCCCCATCAAAAATAAAAACTCTCCCCGGTCTATCTTCAAAGAAACGTCATGCAAGGCTTTAACCCCGTTTTTGTAGACCTTGCTGACATTATAAAACTGTACGAGCATCCAATTTCCTCCGGTCGCGATTGGGTCAGCACTATAAAAACGCCATATAATGGAGTTTCTACACCCAGGGGATAAATCCTCTATATTATTCTCGATTTCTTTTGCAGCAGCAGACGAGTATTGGCAACTATCCGGTCCACAGTCAATCCGTAATATGCCAGCAGTTCGTCGGGAGTTCCCGATTGGCCGAAGAGGTCCATGATTCCCATCCGCTCCACCGGCACCGGGCATTCACTGCAAACCACTTCACAGACTGCGCTGCCCAGCCCCCCCAGCACCGTATGTTCTTCCGCGGTCAGGATGGCTCCGGTCTCACGGGCCTGGCGGACTATAAGCTCCCGGTCGATGGGTTTGATGGTATGCATATCGACGACAGCTGCCTCTATACCCTCCCGGGCCAGTATTTCCGAGGCTTCGAGGCACTTGGCCACCATTATTCCACAGCCAATCAGGGTGACATCGCTCCCGGGGCGCAATTCGATGCCCCGGCCGATATTAAAGTGCATATTCTCATCGTAAAGGTTCGGAACCGCCGGGCGGCCCAGCCGCAGGTACACTGGCCCCGCACGATGGTATATAGCTTCGACCGCTTTGGCAGTGGACATCCCGTCAGCCGGTACCACCACGCACATATTGGGCACACTGCGCATCAGGGAGATATCTTCCACCGATTGATGGGAGCCCCCGTCCTCGCCCACGGTGATGCCGGCGTGAGTAGCGCAGATCTTGACATTGAGACTGGCATAGGCCAGGGAATTACGCACTATCTCAAAGGCGCGGCCGGTAGCGAAAATAGCGAAAGAGCTGGCATAGGCAACCTTTCCGGCTGCTGCCAACCCCGCGGCCATCCCCATCAGATTCTGTTCGGCTATCCCGGCGTTGATGAACCTGGCTGGGAAAACCTTGGCAAAATCAGCGGTCTTGGTTGATTTGGACAGGTCTGCATCCAGAACCACTACATCTGCATATTTCCGGCCTAATTCTACCAGGGCCTTGCCGTAGGCATCCCGGGTTGCTTGCTTCTCCAACTTCGTTCCTCCTTAGTATCGATCTGTCCGCCTACTATTCGTAACAACCCAACTCGGCCAGGGCCTGGGAGGTCTGTTCCTTGTTGGGAGCGCTGCCATGCCATTCCACCTTGTTCTCCATGAAAGAACAGCCTTTGCCTTTGACGGTGTCGGCGATTATTATAGTCGGCCGGCCGGCAATGGTCCGGGCTTTGTTCAGAGCCTCCATGATCTGGCGGTGGTCATGCCCGTCCACCGATAGGGTTTCCCACCCGAAGGCCCGGAATTTATCCGCCACCGGTTCGGGGGACATTACTTCACAGATTGGCCCGTCGATCTGCAAACGGTTATGGTCCAGGAAGGCTACCAGATTGTCGAGTTTATAATGGTGGGCTGCCATGACCGCTTCCCACACCAGCCCCTCCTCTATCTCTCCGTCCCCAAGCAGGGTGTAGACCCGAAAATCCAGGCCATCTATTTTGGCGGCCAACGCCATGCCCACAGCCCATGATACCCCTTGTCCCAACGAGCCGGTGGAGGCATCAACCCCTGCGACTTTGCGCATGTCGGGATGTCCCTGCAGCGGGCTGCCCAGTTTGCGCAGCCGCAGCAGTTCGCTCTTCGGGAAATACCCTCTTTCCGCCAGGGCTGCATAAAGCAAAGGGGCCGCGTGCCCTTTGCTGAGCACGAAACGGTCCCGTTCCGCGGACCTGGGCTGCATGGGATCGATGTTCATCTCCCAGAAGTAGAGACAGGCGATGATATCGGCACTGGAGAGAGATCCCCCAGTATGTCCGGACCCCGCCTCTCCCAGCATCCTGATGATGTCCTGGCGCAAGGTCAAGGCCTTTGAGCTTACGGCTTGGATTGCACTCTCGGTAATTTCTCTCACAGTAACCTCCTGTTTCATTCTTTGGGCAGGCGCAGGCAGGCGGTAATGAAATCATCCAGGTCCCCGTCCAGGACTGCCTGAACATTGCCGGTTTCGCAATTGGTGCGGTGGTCTTTCACCAGGGAGAAGGGGTTCAGGGTATAGGTCCTGATTTGGCTCCCCCAGGCGATCTCCTTGTATTCCCCTTTCATCTTCTGGAGGGAATCCTCCCTCTCCTTGCGTTGCAGCTCGTAGAGGCGAGCATTCAAGATCTTCATAGCCCCCAGGCGGTTGGCATGCTGGGAGCGCTCATTCTGGCATTGGGCTACAATGCCAGTGGGCAGGTGGGTAATGCGCACCGCTGAATCGGTCTTGTTGACATGTTGTCCTCCCGCACCACCGGAGCGGTAGGTATCTATACGCAGATCTTCAGGATTTATCTTCACGGCTATCTCTTCGCTGACCTCGGGCAGCACCGCCACCGATGCAAAAGAAGTGTGACGGCGCCCGGAAGTATCGAAGGGAGAGATGCGAATCAGGCGGTGCACACCCTCCTCGCATTTCAGTTTACCGTAAGCATACAGCCCTTTGACCAGGAAAGTCACGCTCTTGACCCCGGCCTCATCTCCGGCCAGGTAATCGAGCATCTCCACCTCATACCCGGATGCCTCCGCCCAGCGGGTGTACATGCGCAGGAGCATCTCCACCCAATCCTGGGCTTCAGTCCCTCCCGCACCCGCATGCAAGGACACGATGGCGTTGCCGGCATCGTTCTCACCTGCAAACAGGATGAGCAGCTCGTATTCGCGGAACTTTTTGGCGAAAACCTCCAATTCTTTGACGGTTTCCCGGTACAATTCGGGTTCATCCTCAGCTTCGGCCAACTGCAGCATCTCATCCAGATAACCGGCCTGGGACCAGAATTGCTCAAACTGCTGCACGCTGGCCTGCAGGTCGCTGATCCTTTTCAAGACCTGCTGGGCCCGCTGGTTGTCATCCCAGAAATTTTCTCCCAGGGTTACCTTCTGCAGTTGTTCTATTTCTTGCTTCTGTTTAGGGATGTCAAAGGGAGACCCTCATCTCGTTTAAGCTGTTTATTATTTCGGTTATTGTCCCCCGTGGATCTTCCATCATATCTTCACCTCATAAGGCCCTCCGGCCTGTCTTATCAACTGGCAGCCCGGCCGCAGCACTTTTTATATTTTTTGCCGCTGCCGCAGGGACAGGGATCGTTGCGGCCTATCTTGGCTCCAGCATGCACCGGTTTCTTTTCGGCTGCGTCGCTCTGGTTGGTTACCATCCGCCGCTCCTCCGGGCGTTCAATCACCTTGACCCGCAGGATGAAGCGGACCACATCTTCCTTGATGGAATAAACCATGTTCTGAAAAGCTTCATAGGCCTCGAATTTATATTCTACCAGGGGATCGCGCTGGGCGTAAGCCCTGAGGTTGATGCCGTTGCGCAGCTGGTCCATGGCATCGATATGGTCCATCCACTTGCTGTCGATGATGCGCAGCATGATGGCTTTCTCGATCTCCCGCATGGTGGTACTGCCCAGTTCGGCTTCCCGGGCCTCATACAGGGCATGGGTTCTTTCCGCTACCAGGTCTTTGACTTCCTCCTTGGTCATCCCCAGCAGCTCTTCCCGGCTGAGCCTGTGGTCAGGCAGGATATTCTGCTCGATGTAGGTCAGGAGGCCTTCCATATCCCATTCATCAGTGTACTTCAATTCGCCGGCGAATGAATCCACCACCTGAGAGATGACATCATCTATCATGGCCGCCACTGTTTCTTTGAGGTCCTCGCCGTAGAGCACCTTTTTACGTTCGCCATAGATGACCATACGCTGGTTATTGATTACATCGTCATATTCCAGCACGTGTTTGCGGATCTCGAAATTGCGGCTTTCCACTTTCTTCTGGGCATTTTCTATCGCCTTGGTGATGAGTTTGTTTTCGATGGGCATGGTATCATCCATACCCAGGCGGTCCATCAGCCCTTCGATGTTCCCCGAGCCAAACAGGCGCATCAGGTCATCCTCCAGGGATACATAGAAGCGTGATTCCCCGGGATCACCCTGGCGCCCGGAACGACCCCGCAGCTGGTTGTCGATGCGCCGGGATTCGTGGCGTTCTGTGCCCAGCACGTACAAGCCGCCCAGGTCCTGCACCCCCTCGCCCAGGACGAT
>JAAZOA010000101.1 GCA_012798055.1 Syntrophomonadaceae bacterium
GTTTCCTGCTGGATGGCTTCCCCCGCACCACAGTCCAGGCCGAGGCCCTGGACCAGGTGTTGGCCAACTTAGGCAAAAAGGTCGAATTGGCCTTGAACATCTCCGCCCCATTCGATGTTCTGCTGGCTCGAATGGTAGGCCGGGTGAGCTGCTCTAAATGCAAGACTGTCTATAACACCCAGTTCAGCCCTACCAAAACCGCCGGGATCTGCGACAAATGCGGCGGAGAATTGGTACAGCGCAGTGATGACAAGGAAGAGACGGCCAAAAACCGCCTCCAGGTATACATGGACCAGACCGAGCCCCTGCTCAAATATTATGAAGACAAGGGTATCTTGGTGACCCTGGACGGCAACCGCAACCCCCAGGTGGTTTTCGGGGAAGTCAGCCGGGAGTTGGAGAAGCTGAAATAACACCTGCACCCTGACTCGCAACTGCTTTTTTGAAGCTACGAGGGTTTTGCTAAATAGGAGATGATAACCGATGAACATTATTATTATGGGTCCGCCGGCAGCTGGCAAAGGGACGCAAGCAGAAATGATTTCCGTAGCGTATCCCCTTCCCCATATTTCCACCGGGGAGATATTCAGGGAGGAGGTATCCAACCAGACCGCGATAGGCAAACAAGCCCAGCCTTATATGGATGCGGGGCAGTTGGTCCCAGACCAGGTCACGATCGGGATAGTCGCTGAGAGGTTGGCAATGCCCGACTGTGAATCCGGTTTCCTCCTGGATGGATACCCCAGGACTATCCTCCAGGCCCAAGCTCTGGATGATATCCTCTCCCAATCGGGGCGCAGGGTGGAACTGGTAGTAAACCTGGTGGTGCCTAATGAGGTATTGTTAGCCCGGGTGGTTGGGCGGGTTAACTGCGTAAAATGTAAAAAAGTATACAATTCCATATCCAATTCCACTAAAATTGCGGGGATCTGCGACAAATGCGGCGGCGAACTGGTCCAGCGCAGCGATGACAACGAGGAAACCGCGCAAAATCGCTTGCAGGTATATATAGATGAAGCCGAGCCCCTGCTCCAATATTATGAAGACAAAGGAATACTGGTCAGCCTGGATGGCGACCGCAAACCCCTTACGGTCTTCGCTGAAATCGTCCGGGAGTTGAATAAAATAAGATGATCACCCTGAAAACCCCCCGGGAGATGGAAAAAATGAAGGTGTCAGGCCAGATTGTGGCCGAGATCCTGCAGATCCTGAAAGAACAGATCAGGCCGGGGATCACTACCAGTGATCTGAACCAGATAGCTGAAGCCGAAGCCAAAAAGAGAAGGGCTCGGGCAGTTTTTAAGAATTACCCCCACCCCCGGGGCAGCAGACCATTTCCCGGAGCCATCTGTACCTCAGTCAATGAGGAGGTCGTGCATGGGATTCCAGGGAAACGCATTCTCCGAGAAGGGGACATAATCAGCATCGATTTCGGAGTAATGGTGGACGGATTTGCCGGTGATGCGGCTATAACCGTTCCGGTTGGGAAAGTTGAGCCGGAAGTGGAGAAACTGATCCGGGTCACCGAAGAAGCTTTGCTGAAAGGCATAGAGCAAGCCCAGGTGGGCAACCGGTTGGGGCAGATATCCAATGCAATCCAGACATATGTGGAAGCGGCTGGATTTTCAGTGGTCAGAGACTATGTGGGTCATGGGATCGGACGCAGTATGCATGAGGATCCCCCCATCCCCAACTACGGCCAGGCCCTGCGGGGGCCAACCCTGCAGCGCGGCATGACCCTGGCGATAGAACCCATGGTCAACCTGGGGACATATAGCGTATACACCAAAGGAGATGAGTGGACAGTGGTGACCAGAGACGGAAAGCACTCGGCTCATTTTGAGCACAGCGTAGCCATCAGCGATCAGGGTCCATTAATTCTCACCCTGGTATAGTGGAGGTGAGAGGTTATAACCACCAATTTGCTGGGAAGAGTGGTAATATCGAAATCGGGCCGGGATCTGGGCAAACCCTTTGTGGTGGTCCGGGTCATCAATGAGAGATATCTGAGCTTGAGTGATGGTGATTTGCGCAAGATAGAAAATCCTAAAAAGAAGAACGTCAGGCACCTCAAGGTCACTGCGGTGCAGGCCGAAGAAGTGCTGGAATGTCTTAACCAAGGAGAAGTTCTTACCAATCAAATCATCAAGAGGAATCTAAAACAGTTATTCGAAAAGGGTTTAATCCATGGGGAAGGAGGTCTGCGCAGTGGCTAAAGATGACGTTATCGAGGTAGAGGGAAAAGTACTGGAACCATTACCTAACGCCATGTTCACAGTTGAACTGGAAAACGGCCATAAGGTCCTTGCCCATATTTCAGGGAAAATGCGAATGAATTTCATCAGAATATTACCCGGTGACCGAGTAATGGTGGAATTGTCACCCTATGATCTGAACCGGGGCAGGATAACCTATCGTTTTAAATAGGGAGACGCCCACTCTTCACGAAGGAGGTTAGTGCAGTGAAAGTAAGAGCATCGGTCAAGAAGATGTGCGAGAAATGCAAGATCATCAAGCGTAAAGGCAGGGTCACGGTCATCTGTGAAAACCCCAAGCACAAGCAGGTTCAAGGATAAGCAATTTTCAGGCAAAAAAATAGAAATTTAATCCGAAGGAAGTGAAAAATTTGGCCAGAATAGCAGGTGTTGATTTACCCCGTGATAAGAGAGTGGAGATAGCCTTGACCTATATCCTGGGTATCGGCAAAGCATCCTCGCAGAAGATTTTGGCAACCGCCGGGATCAATCCCGACACCCGGGTGAAAGACCTGACCGAGGAAGAGGTTGCCAAACTGAGAGCGATCATCGACAAGAATTACGTAGTCGAAGGTGATCTGCGCCGGGAAGTTAGCATGAACATCAAGAGATTGATGGACCTGGGGTGTTATAGAGGACTGCGTCACCGCCGCGGTTTGCCGGTACGGGGACAAAAGACCAAGACCAATGCCCGGACCCGCAAGGGACCCAAACGTACTGCCGGTGGTAAGAAGAAATAGCCTGATAAGGAGGATAATTGAGTGGCACGAAAGACTGCAACCGTCAGGGTCAAAAGACGTGAGAAGAAAAATATCGCCGAAGGCATAGCTCACATCAAGTCAACCTTTAATAATACCATCATTTCCATAACCGACAAGAACGGCAACGCCATATCCTGGGCCAGTGCCGGAACCGTAGGCTTCAAGGGTTCGCGCAA
>JAAZOA010000102.1 GCA_012798055.1 Syntrophomonadaceae bacterium
TGGAAAACACTCCGCATGATTATGTTGGCAACGATTACCAGCATGGTAAGCATAACGGCAATCGCTGCCATAATATCCATAATTAGGCTGAGGCGCTCAACCCAATTCTTGATCCTGCTCACTCAAACCACCCTTTCATTGTTATTTGAACTGGGCGTTGTATTTATCCGCCAGGGCTTTTACCTTGTCGATAATCTCCTGCCCATTCAGGTTCTGTTTGCTCATAGCAGCAATGTAATCAGCCTGCACCGGGGTAACCAGTTCAATCCATTGCTTGCTTTCGGCTTCGCTCAGGGTGATGACCTCCATCCCTTCCTTTTCCACTGCATATTTCATGGCATCGGCATTCTGTTTGTCCCATAGGCTGCTAGCCACCTCAGCGAAATATTTCTTGTTCACACCTTCGATGGCGGCCTGTAATTCGGGGCTCAATGCATTCCATTTGTCTTTATTGATGGTCACGAAGAAGAGGGTATTGTACAGGAACGGGGTTTTGGTGATGTAGTCGGTCACTTCAGCCTGTTTCCAGCCCTGCAGGACCTCGTCGGGACCCAGGTTGCCCTTCACCACACCCTTGGCCAGGGACTCGTAGGCCTCGGACTGAGCCATGGCAACTGGACTGGCACCCAGAGCAGCAAGAGTCTTGGCGCTGAGGCCCGTGGCCCTGATTTCCATGCCCTTGAGGTCGGCCAGGGTTTTTACCGGTTTTTTGGTGAACAAATCGCCAGGGCCGGTGGTGATCACCATCAAGAGTTTGGTATCCTGGACCTCTTTCGGATTTAAGGTCTGGATTCCCTCCCAGGCCACATTGCTGGCTACTTTAGAATTGTTGTAGGTTATGCCGGGCAGCTCAAATACCTCCAGAACCGGGAACCGGCCTCTGGTGTATGCAAAACAGCTTATACCGATGTCGGTTACTCCGTTAACTACGCCATCATATATGTCATTGGCTTTGACCAAGGTTTCGCCAGGGTAGCTGACGATCTTGACCTTACCGCCGGTGGCTGTCTCGATATCCTTAGCCCAGGGCTGGACCAGCTGGGTCTCTATCGGGTGAGTGCTCGGCCAAAAGTGAGCGAGTTTTAGTTCGACTGGCTTAATTTCCTGAGTCGTTGTGTTTGTCTTGGCACAACCAGACACTCCCAACAGCATCAAACCGATTAGCAGTATACCTGTAGTCATCACGGGCAATTTTGACTTCTTCTGTCTCCAACCTGTCCATTTCAGCATCCGTTCTGCGTCCCCCTTTTTTCATTTTGAGCAACAAAAAAACCCCCGTAGGAGTTAACAGGATATACAGACACATGCATTCATAAATGGGAAAATTATGCCCGTGTTGCGTATGTGCCTACCGTGCTAACCATCCTACCCTTTTGTGAACAACCCGAAATCCGTACTTACTATCCCACCGAATCCTTCTTAATAATCATAACAAATGACCAGACCATAATAAATAGCTTCTGTATAAATTAATCGATTTTTCTGCCAATACGAGAATCGAAGACCCGGAATCTTTCCCAGGGAATCAAGCATTGTCCTCTTCAGGAATCCGCTATTTTCCATCTCCAGGTACTCTGGTCCCATCCTACTACCCTGTATCCATCCTTGTGTCCCCTTTATTTTTGGGCCAATTATGCTATTATTTAGACGTATGTCCGGACCTGGTGGGGATCTCAAGGTTGACCCAATATTGCGTTCGTGTCTTGAGAAGCAGGTCTGCGGCAAAATTCAGCGGGCAGTGTAGGAGGATGGTCTTTAATGGATGTACTACTTACGTTAGTACCGGTACTTGCTGTGCTTATTTTTCTAATTTGGATAAAATGGCCGGCGGATGTCAGCGGATTAATTGGTTGGATCCTTGCGGTGGCGGTTGCACTATTATTTTTCAACACCTCCCTGCAGGTGGGACTCACTGCCAGCTTGGTGGGTATAATCGCTTCTTTCCCGGTTTCACTCATGGTGGCGACCTCAATTTTCCAGATCACTTTTCTGGAAAGCACCGGGGCTCTCAGGCGGATTGTGGTCTTCGTCAAAACCATCGCCAAAAACGACCACACGGTACAGATAATGATCATAAACATGGGCATAGGCACCTTATTGGTAGCGGTAGGTGCGACTCCGGTGTCCATCCTCCCTCCCATAATGGTAGCGCTGGGCTACTCGACATTCGTGGCAGTTGCCCTGCCGGCTCTGGGTTTCGATTCACTCTGTACATATGCTTTGCTGGGTGCTCCCCTGGTGGTATTTTCCGACATGACCGGCACTTCCCTTACAGACTCGGCTTTGGTTTTCTCAGGTTTCATGCCATATATCTCAACTATGATCGGTTTCGGGATGCTCTACATCGTAGGAGGCTGGGCTAAGGTCAGAGAAGGTCTTGTCCCTTGTTTGCTGGCAGGGGTTACCATGGGATTGACGGCTATGGCAGTCGCTCATGCTGGTACCGGCATAGTCCTGACCGGAGTTATGGGCGGTGCTGCTACCATAATCATCATGCTCCTCTATATGAGACTGCTGGGCAAAAAAATTATCGACCGTTCTTGCCTCAGTGCCGAAGATCAACAGATAGAGAACTCCATGCCGCTGCTGACCGCCCTGGTCCCCTGGATTATTTTGATTACCTGTTGTTTGTTCATCAATTTCTATCCCCCGGTCTATAATTACCTGTCTAAAGGTTTGGCGATGCCGGTGGCCTTGATACCAGGCGCCAAGCCGGTCATGACCAGGATGCTGTGGAATGCATATACCTGGGTCATTGTCAGCACACTGCTGGCGGTTCCCTTCATCAAACCCGACGGAAAGCAATGGGGTGAGATTGTGGCCAAATGGTGCAAGCGGGCTCCTCGCCCCACTTTCTCGGCAGCTATATTTTTTGCCATTGCTTATGTCATGATGTATTCCGGCTATTCTCCTGACCCAGGCAAATGGCAGTTACGCGATCCCGCTTTCAATATGATCTCAATCCTGGCCACCAGTTCAGCTGCCTTCTTCAAGGGCCTTTACCCGGCTGCAGCTACATACCTGGGCTTACTGGGCGGTTTCATCAGCGGCAGTGAGGCTTCAACCATAGCGTTATTCACCAAGTACAACCTATTGACCTCGAAACTGCTCAACCTGGATCCCCTGGTAGTAACGGCCGGGACTGCCATCGCTGGCGGACTGGCCAGTGTGATATCACCAGCCAAACTGCAGAATGCGGCCGCAACCATTGATGCTCTGGGGATTGAATCCAAGGTAATAAAACTGGCGGTAGTAATCTCCATAATCTTTACTGCCGTTGCAGCTTTTCTTACCTTCATCTGGGCTTGAGTGACTATATTCTGCTAAACCAAGCGGTCTGGAAGCCGAATCGATTCCAGACCGTTTTCTGTTGGCAGGAAAACCGACCTATTGTTCCTGCCTCAGTTTCAACGTCTCGATTTATATGTGATACTTTTGAAGTAACCGGTTTTATTTTGGGGTTTGGAAGGAGGATCAAACAGGATGGGAGAGCAATTCACGCCGGAACTGAAAGCCTACTGTCTTTCGCTGGGTGCCGATCTCTTCGGGGTAGCCGATTTGAAACACGTTGAGGGTATTCCCACCATACCCACTGACCTGCTGGATTCTTATAAATACGCGGTCATAATCGGGGTAACGTATTCATTTGAGGTATTTGAACAGATAGTAGATGGTCCTACTCCACTATATTCGAGGCAGCAAACCGCTGCCAATGCACTGCTTGATCACATGAGCTTTCTGGTGCAAAAACATATTTCTGCGGCAGGATATCGTGCCCTGGCTCAGGCGGCTTCGCTGGTAATGGACAAAGAAAATTGGATGCCCAATGTATCTACAAAAGCCCTGGCCCGGGCGGCAGGTTTAGGCTGGCTGGGCAAAAACCTTCTGCTCATCAATCCTCAGTATGGTTCCAGGATCCGTATCGCGGCTGTCCTTACCAATGCACCTTTAGAAGCTGGTATCCCCATGCAGAACCATTGCGGTGAGTGCACCAAATGCCAGGAGGCTTGTCCCGCCCAGGCTATCCGGGGAGCCTACTGGCGGGACTACCCTGCGAGCCGGGAGGCAGCCCTGGACTTTGCCCGCTGCCTGGGAAAGCTTAAAGACGAATTTTCGCCTCGCCCTGACATAGGCCAGCCTATCTGCGGGATTTGCATCAAGGCCTGTCCCTTTACCCAGCCTAAAAAACGCTCCCGATAGACAACCAGGCAGGTCTTTTCCTGCCTGGTAAAAAATCCACGGACCACAGTCACGGTACTGCCAACTGTGGGCCTGCACTCAAACAAAACCAAACAAGATTGGGAACAGGAAA
>JAAZOA010000103.1 GCA_012798055.1 Syntrophomonadaceae bacterium
ACACCCCTCCACTAAGAAGGACGCACTTTTGACCAGTGCAACAACAAATATAGCACAGCTACCGGGTTTTTGTCAATAAAACCGGGGCTCGGGATCATCGGCCGATTCTTTTCAATCCCCCCAGGTAGGGGCGCAAAACGCTTGGGACCAGAACCGTGCCATCCTCTTGCTGGTAGTTCTCCAGAATAGCCGCAACCGTCCTGCCTACCGCCACGCCTGATCCGTTCAATGTATGGACATAGCGCACCTTCTGTTTGGAAGCGGGGCGATAACGGATGTTGGCCCGGCGAGCCTGGAAATCTTCACAATTGGAACAGGACGAAATCTCTTTGTAGTCATTGTAACTGGGCATCCAGACCTCAAGATCATAGGTCTTAGCCGAAGAAAATCCCATATCGCCGGTGCTCAACAAGACTACCCGATATGGCAATTCCAATAATTGCAGGACTTCTTCTGCATCCTGGGTCATTTTTTCCAGTTCTTCATATGAACTGTCCGGGACAGTCAGTTTGACCAATTCGACTTTGTTGAACTGGTGCTGCCTTATTATCCCCCTTGTATCCCGCCCATGGGATCCGGCCTCAGCCCGGAAACATGCTGTGTAAGCTGTCATATACTTGGGTAGTTCTTTTTCCTCCAGGATTTCCTCCCGGTAAAGATTCGTCAGGGGTACCTCCGCAGTTGGGACCAGATACATTTCCTTGCCTTCGACTTTGAACATGTCCTCGGCAAATTTGGGCAATTGCCCGGTTCCCAACATGCACTCGGCATTTACCAGGAAGGGGGGGAATATCTCCTGGTAACCATGGCGATTGATATGAACGTCCAGGAAGAAATTGATGACTGCTCTCTCCAAGCGGGCTCCCCAACCCTTGTATACAGTGAACCTGGCTCCCGAGAGCTTGGCTGCCCGCTCAAAATCCAAAATATCAAGGCCTGGACCGATGTCCCAATGTGCCAGCGGTTCAAAATCGAAAATTCTTGGCTCCCCCCAGCGCCTCACCTCTTGATTGGCCTTGTCATCCTGCCCTACTGGTACGCTCGCATGTGGTAAATTGGGGATATTTAGCATAATGCCCTCGAGGTCTGCTTCCACCTGTTTGATTTTTTCGTCCAGTTTCTTGATTTCCTGTCCCGCTTGGCGCACTTGCTCCATGAGTTCCTCTGGGTCCTGCCCTTGCTTCTTGAGACGCCCAACTTCCTGGGATCCCTGGTTGCGGAATTGCTTGATTTCCTCTACCTGCGCCAACAGGCTCCGCCGCTCTTCGTCCAGCTCCAGAAAATTGTCCAAAGCTCCCGGCAAATTGCGCATCAAGAGGGCGGCTTGGACTGATTCCAGATTAGCTCGGACCATTTTTACATCTAACATGCGCTACCTCCCCTGCGGATTCTAAAAGTGCAGCAAAATAGGCCGCCCCAGGATACCGTCCATGGTGGCTAGTTTGTCCAGGGCTTCTTCTTCGACTTTGTTATCCACATTGATTATCATGATCGCCTTTTCTCCCTTGGCTGGACGGGCCACTTTCATCCCGGCTATATTGACCGCATAATCCCCCAGGGTGGTGGCAAACGGCCCTATGATCCGCGGACGGTCTTCATTCTCGGCGATCAGCACATATCCCTCCAGGGTGGTTTCAGTTTCGTAGCCGTTTATCTCCACCAGTAAAGGATTGCGGGCCCGGGACAGGGTTCCGGCTATTTCCATCTGGTGGTCCTTGTTGAATATTTTGACTGTAATCAGGTTTTTGTAACGCTTGGGACTCTGTTCTTCTTTGGTCTCATACAGCTTTATGCCCCGGTCCTCCGCCATGAGCCGGGCATTGACATAGTTGACTTTTTCCCATAATACCGGTTCTAAAAGCCCTTTGAGGAATCCGATGGTCAGCATGCCCGTCTCACTGATACTGATCGGCCCGCTATAGGTTATCTCCACGCGGCTGATGGGGGATTTCTCTATCTGGTAATAGATGTTGCCCATCTTTTCTGCCAGGGTGATGTAGGGGCGCAGGTAGTCCAACTCTTCACCCAAGACCGACGGGAGGTTGACCACATTGGGGACTATCCCCCCTTGCAGGGCCTTGATGACTTGTTCTGCGATGTTCTCTCCGACTCTCTTCTGGGCCTCAAACGTGTCAGCGCCCAAATGGGGTGTGCAGACTACATTGTTGAATTTGAACAGCGGATTGTCATACGCAGGCTCTTTTTCATAAACGTCCAGCCCGACACTGGCAATCTTCCCGCTCTCCAATCCCTTGACCATGGCAGTCTCCTCGATAATTCCGCCCCGGGCACAATTGACCAGGCGGACCCCGTCTTTCGCCAAAGCCAGAATTTCTTCATTGATCATATGCATGGTCTCTTCATTGCGCGGGGTGTGGACCGTGATTATGTCAGCTTCTCTTACCAGTTCTTCCAGGGTAGCCCGGCGCTCGGCACCGTACCGTTCAAATCGTTCTTCAGAAATATAGGGATCATAAGCGATGACTTTCATATTGAAGGCTTTGAGCCGGGTGGCAACCATCGATCCTATCCTGCCCAGACCAACTATCCCCAGAGTCTTGCCATACAGTTCGCTGCCCCGGAAGGGAGTTCTGTCCCAAACCCCGGATTTCAATACATTATTGGCCCAGGCCGTATTGCGAACAGATGACAACAATAAGCTTATGGTCTGCTCGGCAGCCGAAATCGTGTTGCTGTCCGGGGTATTGGCTACTATTATCCCATAACGGGTGCAGACGTCCACGTCGATATTGTCAACGCCGTTACCAGCCCTGCCTACCACTTTGAGTTTAGTGCCCCGACTGATCAGTTCTTCATTGACCTTGGTGACGCTCCTGACTATCAATGCATCGTACTGATCGATAATCTCCAATAGTTCCTGACGGGGTATATCTTTGCGGAAATCAACCTCTAATTCGGTCGCTAAAAGCTTCAGGCCTTCCTCAGCGATGCTTTCAGTGACAATTACCCGTTTTCT
>JAAZOA010000104.1 GCA_012798055.1 Syntrophomonadaceae bacterium
AACAGGATCGGCGCCCATTTCCGCCAGTAATATAAGGTTCCAGACCGCGCCCCGGTATTTGTCACGGTAGAATCTTTCCGGCAGGCCCCATGACCCATCTTCATTCTGTTGGCCGAGTATAGCCGGCACTGCACCGGTATCCATGATGGCTAACCGCGCTTTCCTGATCTCAGCACTTTTCGGTTTCTGGTCCAACAGTGTAGTAAGCGCGAAGTAACGTACTGAAGGATTGTTTTCTTCCAACAGCCATGCCAAACCCTGATCGGGCACAGGTTGCCTCCTTTCCATAACTGTCACCATAGTATTATTCGATCGGGAAACGCTATATTTTTGGATATCTTCCACATTTTATCGATATAAGCGGTGGTATATACTTGTTCCACATGATGATATATGTTGGCTGCTCTGGAACTTAGCACGTATATGCCACCCCTCCTGTTTATGAACCCCAATTTTCCCCCCCAATACAGCTCCGCTCCGTACATTTCCCGCAGAGGCTTGCCGATTATTCCCTCGAATTTATCTGGATCGATTTTCATGGCATAGGCACTCCAGAAAAGGTAATAGGCCGCTCTCTGCCTGGGACTGAATCTGAGGGTTAAAGAGGTAGGCAGACAATTCGCGTTTATTCTCTCGAAGTATCCGTCTATAGAAAAAGTGTTTATTTTAAAAATGTCTTTCAGCAGCGTGGTGGCGGATACACCGAAGCCCAGGAAACTGTCCCTGGTAACCGAAGAATATTTGCTGCTGCCTGGTTTGGCAAATGTCCAGACAGAAGTCCTTTCTAAACCCATGCTGGCAGCGAATTTGACCAGTTCTTGCAACATCAGTTTTTTAACCTTCTCCCCCATGGGTTTATATCTATTGTAAGCAAAGGTGAAGTCGATAAAAGGATAGGTTGAGACCTGAGTAGCCCCGGAGGAAATCGCAGTCTCCAGATCGCACTGCAAAATCTCGCTGGTCTGTCCCGGGATGGCGAAAATCAGGTCTACGTCTACGACTTCGAAGCCTTGTGTGCTGGCCAGGTGGATTCTCTCTTCGAATGTCTCTTCATTTCTGCCGATCTTTTTCAAGCAATCGCCATTGAAGGATTGAATACCCAGGCTGACCATATTAACACCGGCTGATCTCAATTTTTGCAGGTTCAATGGTGTGATATCGAGGGGGTGCAATTCTACCCCTACCCCTTCGGTTATGGTGAAATATTGTTTCAGTCTTCCGATTATATCTTTTAGGTCATCTATCATCAAGGCGGGGGTCCCACCACCGAAATACAGGCTGGTCGCTTCTTTATTGGCCGGCAGGCCGGCACAGACCAGGTCGATTTCCTTTAATAGGGCTGCTTTATAAGCTACAGCCCTTTCTCGGTCATATGCTTCCTTGCAGTAAGGACAGAAACTGCACAGCGACCTGCAAAACGGAATGTGAACATACAAACCTAAATCCTCAAGGTTATCAAAATCCAATATATTGTCATACTTGCCTTCAAAAATAAATGGTTTTAGAGAACGGGTGAGCATGACCCGCAGTGCAGTAGTAAGCAACATATGGAGTACTCCTTAATTCGACCCTTGATTACCATCTTAAAGGTCAGCCTTTATCCGCTTGAATTCCTCGGAATCGATTTCGCCCCTGGCATAACGTTCTATTAAAATGGACATGGCCCGGTCTCCTTTTACCGTCGGATATTGGGCTTTTACGCAATATTTCCTGAACATTCGTATAGCGATGATGCTGACAACTCCCCAGAAGAGAAGATACATGAGCATAGACGCCAACCACATCCACCAGGCGTTTTCCTGCCCCCAAAATTGAACACCAGGTCCATAATATGGATGCATTAATATGGCTCCTCCACGATATTTTATTCATTCATTGCCAGGTTGGTAACTATCTCTTGATATCTCTCAGTTGCAGCAGCAGAAGGCTGGCCCTTTAAACAGACACTCAGACCAGCCAACTTTCTATACGGTCTCTCTGCGATTATCCTGCCCTGGCGGTCCAGTTTGCTCTGCAAGACTCGCCAGGCCTGCCGAAAACACCTGTCAAGCCTGGCATGAGAATAGAACGAAAGAACATAAGTGTAATAGAACAGGTTATAACGCAGAAATGGGTATTCGACCTGCATAAAGAGGGTTCCCATGCCGTAATGGCAAGGTCCTATCGGCAGCCTGGTATCCCAGTGAGCAAGCAATGTTTCTACTGCCAGGTCGAGATCTGGGTGTTCGTCCTGCATTCCCGTAAAATGGAAAGCGTCCACGGCAAATAGCGTTACCCCTGGATTGGAATGCTAGGTTTCGGGCCCCCGGCAGTAGAAAATTTTGTCGCAGCGCCAGCCCCCGTCTTCGAACCGGTTGGCCAGAAGGTGTTTCAACATCGATTGCACATGAGGGTCGTCGCATATCCGTTGCGGCACAAAGCCGCAGCCGCAATCGCGGTATGGCATGAGTAGATGGTCCCTTTGGGGGCGATCCTTGCTCGTCCATCGCTTTGACACGTATCTAAGACAAGCTGCGCAGCTCCGTGCAGCGCCTCGTGCTCCCTGGGTACCTTCAGCGCACTCATGATGAGCAGCGCTGTCAGCGTGCTAATCGGTCTTTCTATCCCCAGCTTCCTGTCCGGAGTGGCCCAGAAATCAGCTCCGTTGGCATGCCGGGCCGCAAGGATCATTTCCAGATCATTCAGCTTAATCTTGCTTTCCCATATGCCTTCCCCATTTCTGATGAAGCACTCAACACGATCAGGACGGTTCGATTTCTTGCATGTGGATTCCGTCGCAAAACGGCTGATTTCTAGTTTTGCCGCATCGCCAGAGCACCAGGCTGTCTGTCTGTCTGGCGGATGAGTTCTCCCGAGGTATCAAAAACCTGCACCGGCCCTTACACCAACAGAGGTCCGTTCTTTGCCATCCTAACCTTAACTGCCGAACTGGCGTTCACCTGGTAGTCTATTGAACCTGGCCCCTCGGCCAGAGCCTGATCTACGGACGATCCCTGCGGGTGACTGTATCTTATCGCGTGGCTGGGACATAGGTCGATCGTTCTGATGAGGTCCTCGGTCGAACAGGTATCAATGTTGATCCAGGGCTGTTTGCCAGGATCGAACACCCAGGGCATTTCCTTTCAGCACTTGCCGGCATCTGAGCACTGTTTTGGGAACCAGTGGACTATGATGTCCTTATTCAGGTATTCTTTGACGACTTCTTCTGCTGCGGGCGTCTCCGGTTGTATCGTTCGACTTTCCACTTCATTGCATAAATCCTGGCCTGCCCCGCACAAAGGACATACCCATACAGTGGGCAGCTCCTCAAAAGGCATACCAGCTGCAACTCCATTTTGCGGATCACCTACGGCCGGGTCATACTGATAACCGCATATAGAGCACTCATATACCGTCATAACATCTGTAACCTCTCATAATTCGAGGCTCGACGAGGTTTCATTTTCACTCCTGACTTTCTTTGCTTAGCCTCTTTTAACAATATTATATACCAGTTTGATCCAGAACTTAGTTTGATACCACCCCATACGGGTCAGACCATTTAGATTGATACCTGATTACATAAAAAAAGCCTTTCTGTTGACCCGCAACCAAAAGGCTTTCATTATTTCTGCAATTGATTCAGTCTACAATTGAACCCCTATTCTTTACCGTTCCAGCAATAGGTACAGATTTTGTCCTTGTCTATCCCGATTGCATCCAGCATGTCATGGAGGTTCTGGTACTTTAGCGTGGAAAAATTGAGCATCTTGCTGATGCATTTGACCATGGCAACATATTTTTCACTGCCGGGATCGCAATAGGCAGCAAATGATTGAGGTTCTTTGCCTTCCAGTTCGATTATAGCCTGTCTGGCCGCCAGGTCCAGTTCGGAACGGGAGGTAGAGAAGTTTAGATATTTGCAGGCGAACACCAGGGGCGGGCAGGCTGAGCGGATATGGACTTCACGGGCTTTGCACCTATACAGCAGATCAACCGTCTCTCGCAACTGAGTTCCTCGGACGATGGAATCGTCACAGAACAGCAATCGTTTATCGGCAACCAATTCCGGTATAGGTGTCAACTTCATCCTCGCCACTAAGTTTCTGATATTCTGGTCCTGGGGCATGAAGCTCCTGGCCCAGGTCTGGGTGTATTTTATAAAAGGACGTCCGAAGGGTATCTTGGCTTGATTGGAGTACCCGATAGCATGCCCCACACCGGAATCAGGAATCCCCGCTACCATGTCGATTTCAATATCGTCGTTTTTAGCTATGGCTGCCCCATTCCTGTAGCGCATGACCTCAACATTCATTCCTTCATAGGTAGAAGAAGGGTATCCATAATAGACCCACAGGAAGGCACAGATCTTCATCTTATCCCGGGGCGGGGCTATTTTTTCTATTCCTTCCGGGGTCAGGAGGACTATTTCTCCCGGGCCTAGTTCGTAATCCGGCTCGTACCCGAGATTCGGGAATGCACAAGATTCAAAGGTCACACAGAAGGAACCTTCTTTTCTCCCTATGATTACCGGAGTGCGGCCCATTTTGTCCCGTGAGGCGTATATACCCTCCGGAGTCAATAGCAGGACTGAGCAAGACCCTTCGATCAATTCCTGGGCCTTCAGCAAACCCTCTTTGAACGATCCCTCCTGGTCGATTATCACCGAGACTAACTCGGTGGCATTGATGACCCCTTTGCTGGTCTCCAGAAAATGGACGTTTTTGCTGCTGAAGGCCTGGTCGGTTATCTCGTATAAATTGTTGATACGCGCCACAGTGCTGATGGCATACTGACCCAGATTCGACCGTACTGTCAGGGGTTGCGGCTCTGTATCACTAATGCAGCCAATGCCCATTTTGCCTTTTAGCAAGGGCAAATCGGCCTCAAAAACCGCCCTGAACTGAGTATTTTCGATGTTGTGTATCGATTTATCGAAACTTTCTCCATTCCAAATCGCCATTCCGCCAAAACTGGTGCCCAGGTGAGAATGGTAATCCGTTCCAAAATAAACATCAGTAACGCAATCTTGCTTGGATACGACTCCAAAAAATCCGCTCAAAACAACTACACTCCTTATCATCATTCAGTCTGAACATGGGTATGCTGGTAGCACTGTTAATATTATAGGGCATCGCCAGCAGATATTCATGTATTCATGGGCCAATACAGGGAAAAGCTGAGGTAGCTAACGCCCTAACAACCTCTTTTTACTGGCGGGGCTGATGACCTGTTTGGTTTCAGGGTAATCTGCCCAAGGATCCTGGCTTGCTTCGAGTCGGAGGTGGGCGTTGGCAATTGTCCATTGGGCTCCTCCGGTAATATATGCTAGTTCGCTCCAGGAGCAGGGCATGGAAACCCCCAATCCAGAACGGGCTCGTGCAGAATAAGCGGCTACCGTGGTGGCTCCGCGGCCGTTGCGGTTGTAATCGATAAATATTTTCCCGAGCCTATTTTGCGGCCCACTAAGTGCAGTGAACATGCTGGGAATTACACTGGCCAGGTGCTGCGCCGCGGCTTTGGAAAATTACTTGACTTTGCTCCAGCCATCTCTTGGAGTAAGGGGAACCACTATATGCAGACCAGCCCCTCCACTGGTTTTCAAGAAACATCTCAGACCTAGTTCTTCCAGGAGAATACGCGTCAACTCTGCTGCCTCCAGCATCATAGACCATGTGGTATTCTCCCCAGGATCGAGGTCGAAAACCATCCGGTCTGGTTTCTCGCAATTGGTGATGCTGGCATTCCAGGTATGAAATTCGATGACATTCATCTGCACTGCGCCGATGAGGGCCGCCGGGGAGTCTATCTCCAACAGGGCTGGGTGTCCAGGATCACAGGAAATGTCCAAGACTTTCAGG
>JAAZOA010000105.1 GCA_012798055.1 Syntrophomonadaceae bacterium
AGGTAAAGTTAATCCAGAATAGACTGAAAGTAAATGAGATTCAAAAAGGACTAAGGTATCGAGAGAAGTTGAAGATAAGAAACGAAGCGGAAGGCAAAGCAAGGTAGAAAGTCGATAAAGGTTCGTTGGAGCTTACTTTTTGCCTATTAATAGCGGATTTACCGTTATATCGGCGAATCCCTTTCTATTTTTTTCAGGCTCCACTTCCCCAAGATAATCACCGGCGCCCATCCGGTAATCCAAGGCAGGACCGCTCGGGTTGGACTTCAAGGAAAAGGTCTGTATATCGATGCCTGTAACTAAAAATTGCGACCATATAATGTAAGGCCTGTTGGAACATGGTGGCCCATGAAAAGCCTACCTGTAGCCTTTTTATGGTGGGTGATGAAATTGCTCGGTGATGACATGAAATACTCCCCTTGGTCAAGGAGGATGGGTTATAATTTTAACCAAATCACATCTCCGATAATGGCAAACCTGGTGAAAGCCAGGGACGCAAAGCTACGGGTCTAAAGCATTTGATGCCATGACAGCCGGGTTGCCGAAGAGAAGGCAAGGGAACTTGACTGCATGCTTCGGCGTGCAGTTAATTTTTTTACGGAGGTGGGAAAAAAGAAAGAGAGGAACTCAAAATGAAAAGCCAGGTACTCAGGCGGAAAATCTTGGTCTTTTTGCTGATGTTATTTTTCGGCATTCTGAACACATCTCCTGCGTTCAGCGCCAAAAGCAACCCGCACAAAAAAAATCCTACCAATGTCGTATTGCAGGAGCCCATACCTGAACCAATCCCAGCCCCAACTCCTGAACCGACTCCAATCCCAGACCCTGCACCGACAGCCACCACACTAACTTTGAGTGATGGCGAAAGGGTTGACGCCGCTGCCGCGATTCTGGCCGCAGCAGGAACCTTGAGGCCGATAGAAGGCACCAACACCAATGTGATTCCTATGGCCCAGGCTATAGTCGACGCGCAGCTGTCCGGCGTGACTGTATCTATCTACAGCACCTCCAATTCGCAGATAGCCCAAAACGGAGCAATAACCTACAGCGCTACAAGTGTAACCGGCAGTGTAATATTCAGATTGACTGGCAGAAGTGAATACACAGGCGTGATCGTGCCGGTTGCGGTACCGGCCAAGGCTGTTACCACCACCTCAACAACCGCTTCTGCTCCGGTCCTCTCCACGATTATTGCACCTCTGCCGGTGACCACTACGGTCTCAAACTATGATATCAATGTCAGGGATTTCGGGGCGAAAGGCGATGGGGTATCAAACGACACCCAGGCCATTCAGAATGCCATCAACTCCATTGCCAGCGGGGTTGTATTCATACCTGACGGTGTCTACATGATCGACGCCCTGACCCATATACGCATGCACAGCAATATTAGACTGGTAATGTCTGAAGCAGCGACCCTTAAAGCGATTCCTAACGCCAGCGAGAACTATGCAGTCATCTGGGCCTGTAATATTTCTAATATCGAAATCACAGGAGGAAATATTATTGGGGACAGGTTTGCGCACCAGGGCAGTTCAGGTCAATGGGGTATGGGAATAGATGCAGAGGGATGTAACAATATTCTCATCTCCGACATCACTATTACCGATTGCTGGGGTGACGGTATTTATATTGGGAGTTCATATGCTCAGAACTACTGCCAGGGGGTATTGATCGAGCGGGTTTTAGCGGATCACAACAGGCGCAATGGGATCACGGTAATAAGTGCTAAAGATTTGACTATCAGGGACTGTGTTGTGTCCAACACTAACGGCACACTGCCGGCCAGCGGGATAGACCTGGAGCCAAATTCCAGGGCGGAATTCATGCAGAATGTATTGATCGAGAATGTGCAAAGTGCCAATAATGGCATAGCAGGTTCGGAATTCGGGGGTTGGGCGCTAGATGTATGGTTCGGTGCCGGAACCAATGATGCCTGTTTGGTGCCGTTTTCAAATGTCAGCGTCACAGTCAAAAATGTTACAGACAGCGGGAGTTATCGCGGAACGCTCGCATCCAATTTCCGCGATTATATCGCTTACGGTTATAACATCTCATTGCAGTAACGTGTAACAGGGCGGTGATTCCGGTCAATGAATCAAGACAAAGCCCAGGGGAGGACTGGTCCTCTCCTGGGCTTGTTTCTTTTTATCTGAAGCTCAACCCTGCACTATCCAGCAATCCCCTATGGTAAACCATGACCGATTCTACATATATCCCAGACTGTGCAGCCATGCCGAAACCTGGGTCTGGGCCGTGTTTACATTGTCTTGCTGGACTGCCAGCCCCTCTCTTATGGTGGACTTCCTGCAGAG